>DNHA01000134.1:0-853 GCA_003486025.1 Micrococcaceae bacterium
ATCCCCGCGAATGTTCGTGGGGATCCGAGCCTTATCAAAACTATTCAGCTAGACGATTAGGAGAATTTCCTAGAAGTCCCAGTCCTCATCTTCGGTGTTTACTGCCTTACCGATGACGTAGGAGGAACCGGAGCCGGAGAAGAAGTCGTGGTTCTCATCGGCGTTCGGGCTCAACGCAGCCAAAATCGCTGGCGATACGTCGGTCACTGTTGCCGGGAACATTGCCTCGTAGCCCAGGTTCATCAGGGCCTTGTTGGCGTTGTAGTGCAAGAACTTCTTGACATCCTCGGACAGGCCAACCGGATCGTAGAGATCATGGGTGTACTGAACTTCGTTTTCATACAGCTCGTACATGAGCTCGAAGGTGTAGTCCTTCAGCTCCTGCTTGCGCTCTTCGCTGGCTCCTTCAAGTCCCTTCTGGAACTTGTAGCCGATGTAGTAGCCGTGGACGGCTTCATCGCGGATGATCAGACGGATCAGGTCCGCGGTGTTGGTCAGCTTCGCGTGCGAGGACCAGTGCATCGGCAGGTAGAAGCCGGAGTAGAACAAGAAGGACTCGAGCAGGGTCGAAGCGATCTTGCGCTTGAGTGGATCTTCGCCGTGGTAGTAGCTCTCAATGATCTGAGCCTTCTTCTGCAGGTTCACGTTCTCCGTGGACCAGCGGAAAGCTTCATCGATTTCCTTGGTGGAAGCCAAGGTAGAGAAGATCGAAGAGTAGCTCTTTGCGTGCACCGATTCCATGAAGGCGATGTTGGTGTACACGGCTTCTTCGTGAGGGGTTAGTGCATCCGGGATCAGCGAGACCGCGCCGACGGTGCCCTGCAGGGTATCGAGCAAGGTCAGGCCAGTGAAG
>DNHA01000134.1:871-7115 GCA_003486025.1 Micrococcaceae bacterium
TGAAGACGCGCATGGTGAGCAGCTTCTCGGCCTCGGTCAGAGTCCCCCACGACTGGATGTCGTTGGACAGTGGAATCTTCTCCGGTAGCCAGAAGTTGTTAACGAGACGGTTCCAAACCTCTACGTCTTTATCATCCTGGATGCGGTTCCAGTTGATTGCCTCAACCTTGTTGGCGAGCTTAATCTTCTCGGTCATTGCCCCTCATCGAAACGCTAAAAATAGATATAGTCTGCCTACAACTGTACCGCGAATCAGGCTGAGTGACTAACTTCGAATGGATTCGCCAGAACTTTGTTTATCAATCTGACTAGGCCCTTAACGACAATCAACCAATAAACGACAGTGTCGTTTATTGGTTGATTGGTGACATTGATGACGGAGGAACTCAGTCACAAATTTGAGGCATTACAGTGCGCAGGAGACGCAGCCTTCAACCTCAGTGCCTTCCAGCGCAAGCTGGCGCAGGCGGATGTAGTACAGGCTCTTGATGCCCTTGCGCCATGCGTAAATCTGCGCCTTGTTGATATCACGAGTGGTCACGGTGTCCTTGAAGAACAGCGTCAGGGACAAGCCCTGATCTACGTGCTGGGTTGCAGCGGCGTAGGTGTCGATGATCTTCTCGTAACCGATTTCGTAGGCATCTTCGTAGAAGTCGATGTTCTCGTTGTTCATGTAAGGAGCCGGGTAGTACACGCGGCCGATCTTACCTTCCTTGCGGATCTCGATCTTCGCTGCGACCGGGTGGATCGAGGAAGTCGAGTTGTTGATGTACGAGATCGAGCCGGTTGGAGGTACTGCCTGCAGGTTCTGGTTGTAGATGCCGTACTTCATCACCGAATCCTTGAGCGCATTCCAGTCTTCCTGGGTAGGAATGTGGATTCCGTCAAAGAGTTCGCTCACTCGCGCGGTGGCCGGAACCCAGCGCTGAGTAGTGTACTTGTCAAAGAATTCACCGGATGCGTACTTCGAATTTTCGAAGTTGTCGAAAGTTTCGCCGCGCTCCTTGGCGATCTTGTTCGACGCGGTCAACGCGTGGAACAAGATCGTGTAGAAGTAAATATTGGTGAAGTCGATGCCTTCTTCGGAGCCGTAGTAGATGTGCTCGCGGGCCAGGAAGCCGTGCAGGTTCATCTGGCCCAGGCCGATGGCGTGCGACTTCTTGTTTCCGTCGGCAATCGATGGGACCGAACCGATGTAGGACATGTCCGAGACCGCGCTCAGGGCACGAATCGCGATATCAACTGAACCTTCGAGGTCCTTGCCGTCCATGGCCTTGGCAATGTTCATCGAGCCGAGGTTGCAAGAGATGTCCTTGCCGACCTTGGAGTAGCTCAGGTCATCGGCAAACTCGGAAGCCGAGGAAACCTGCAAGATCTCCGAGCAGAGGTTCGACATCGTGATGCGACCCTCGATTGGGTTCTCACGGTTTACGGTGTCCTCGAACATGATGTACGGGTAACCGGACTCGAACTGGATCTCTGCCAGAGTCTGGAAGAATTCGCGGGCGCTGATCTTCGTCTTCTTGATGCGCGAGTCATCAACCATCTCTTCGTACTTTTCGGTAACGGAGATTTCACTGAATGGCACGCCATAGACACGCTGCACGTCGTATGGGCTGAAGAGGTACATATCTTCGTTCTTGCGGGCAAGCTCGAAGGTGATGTCCGGGATAACCACGCCAAGGGAAAGAGTCTTGATGCGGATCTTCTCGTCGGCATTTTCACGCTTAGTGTCCAAGAAGCGGTGGATATCTGGGTGGTGGGCGTTCAAGTACACCGCTCCAGCACCCTGACGTGCACCAAGCTGGTTAGCGTAGGAGAAGGAATCTTCGAGAAGTTTCATCACTGGGATAACACCGGAGGACTGGTTCTCGATCTGCTTGATCGGTGCGCCATGTTCACGCAGGTTAGTCAGCGACAGTGCGACGCCACCGCCACGCTTGGACAGCTGCAGCGAGGAGTTCACCGCACGGGCGATGGACTCCATGTTGTCTTCAATGCGAAGCAAGAAGCAAGAGACGAGCTCTCCGCGCTGTGCCTTGCCGGCGTTGAGGAAGGTGGGGGTTGCAGGCTGGAAACGGCCGCCGATGATTTCGTCAACCAGGCTGGTAGCCAACTGCTCATCGCCACGGGCCAGGTGCAGGGCAACCATGCACACACGGTCTTCGTAGCGCTCCAGGTAACGCTTACCATCGAAGGTCTTCAGCGTGTAGGAGGTGTAGAACTTGAAGGCACCGAGGAAGGTTTCAAAGCGGAACTTCTTAGCGAAGGCACGCTTGAACAGATCGCGAATGAAGTTCATCGAGTACTGGTCAAGAGTTTCGCGCTCGTAGTATTCGTGCTTGACCAGGTATTCGAGCTTCTCATCCAGGTCGTGGAAGAAGACGGTGTTGTTATTCACGTGATCCAAGAAATACTGGCGGGCTGCGTAGCGGTCCACCTCAAACTGGATCTTGCCATCTGGACCGTAAAGGTTCAGCATGGCGTTCAGATCGTTGTAGCTCAGACCCTGCAGGTTTGCGGGGAGCTCTTTATTTTCGCTCATCGTTACTTCTTCTTGTGCGACGCTGGTGCCCAAAAGGTTTCAAGCCCTTCATTGACGTTGAGAACATCTTCTGGCGTTCCCATAAGTTCGAATGTGTATAAAACGGGTACATTGCATTTGGCCGCAATTTTTTTAGCTGCGATGCAGTAGTACTCGCCGAAGTTCGTGTTCCCTGCGCCGATCACTCCGCGCAGGTTTGCGCGGTTTGCTTCATGACCCAGAAACTTCATGATCTGGGGAAGGATCGAACGCTTTCCGCGTTCACCACCGTAGGTTGGTATGAGCAACACATACGGTGCTGTGGCGATCAGCTGCGGCTCAGTTGCAAAAACTGGGATACGAGCCGCAGTGACATCTAATTTTTCAACAAAGCGCCGGGTGTTTTCCGATACCGAGGAGAAATAGATCAACGTGGTATCGGTGGTCACCGTGGCCTTGTGCGCCTCAGCGTTCTGCCGATAATCGGCAACTGCTGTTGGTGGCATTTTGGTCGCCTCCGCGAGATGCTCGACGAGATAATTCTTTGGACCCGCAAGGATCCGGCTGCCGACTAGTTGGCTACTGCCAAGCTAGCGATCTTGTCTGGGCGGAAGCCCGACCAGTGATCGTTGTCGGTGATAACAACCGGAGCCTGCTGGTAGCCAAGGCCACGAACGTGCTCCAGGGCGGCTGCATCCTGTGAGATGTCTACCTTGTTGTACTCGACGCCCTGCTTGTCCAAAGCGCGGTATGTAGCGTTGCACTGCACGCAGGACGGCTTCGTGTAAACGGTGATTGCCATTTGCCTGTTTCCCCTTTTAAAAAGTCCATGTTTTGGCTCGGCCTCCACCATTTTCTGGTGCTTCCGGCCATCCTCTCGGATGCCCCAAAATGTTGTCTCTGGGGTGCTTTCGGTGTTTCACTCACCAACGGTTTCAATACTACATCTTGTGTTTGGTCGGTCAAGTGGCCACAACATGATGTATTACAAGTATGTCATTCATCCACCGGCCAGTCCACAGGAGCTGTGGATATTAACCGTCATTTAAACCGCGATTTCCCGCGGTCGACCAAAACTTGTCCACAGCCTTGGCAATGGTCGATGCAGTTTAAAAATTCTTCATGTGAGATGTTCCTCGGCGTGTTCAGCTTCCTCTGGCTAGACGGGCCACAGTTCTTGTGCCCTACATGTAGTGTCCGCCGGCCTTCCGACATTTGGAGCGGCAAAACACGATATGTGGGTAACGCCTATTCGGTACGTTGCACAGCGAAGGCAGGGTGTACACCGGATAATGCCTCGGAGGTCCCCGCGACCGCCTGCGCCGCCGCTTCCGGCAACGGTACGCCGCTGAGCAAGGCGCCGGTGAGGATGCCTAGGAAGCAGTCTCCGGCCCCCTTGGCCTCGGTCTCAATCCGGCCGGTGTCGAACTGTTCAAACTGCTCCTCGTCGAGGGCCAACAGGCAACCGATAAAATCCTTGTCCTCGGTGGGAGCGGAAGTCACGATCACGTGGGCGGGCCCGGCATCCATCAAATCCAGGGCCGCGTTGGCAGCGTCTTGCTCGTCATGGATTTCTGACTCGGTGAGCAACCCCAGTTCGAAGGCATTCGGGGTCATCAGCCAGGCATGCTCAATCAGATACTCTCCGTAGCTGGCTGCGACTTCCTCACTGGCATAAAGCCCAACATCCGAATCCCCAAATGCGGTATCCAGGATCAGCCGAAGCTGCGGGTAGCGACCACGTGCCGCAAGGAACCATTCGGCAATGATCCGCGCCTGGCTCGGCGACCCAAGATAGCCGACCACAACGTAGCGAGCTTGTGCCAGCGCCTCGCGCTCCAGCAGGTCTGCCAAGATTCCCGAGAGCCACTGGTCGCTGATCGCACCACCGGAAACCGTCGGGTAATGCGGCAGGTTACTTAAGAGCACGGTGGGCACCGCCACCGTGCGGTGGCCTGCCCGCTCGATCATCCGGGCGATGACGTTATTTCCCACCGCACCGTAGGCTAGCTGAGAACTGAGTACCACGGCAGCTACGGGGCGAGTATCCAGTTCGAAGCCGCTCACGCCGACGCCTGTGGGTAGCTGCGCGCTCCGAAGATTCCCTGGCCTACTCGCACTACGGTGGCTCCTTCTTCAATAGCCAGCTCGAAGTCACCACTCATTCCCATGGAGAGCTGATCAAATCCAGCTGGTGCACCAGAATGCTTCAGATCTTCTAACGTAGTGCGTAGCAACGCGAAGCTGGCACGAATCGTTGATTCGTCCGTGGTGTTGGCAGCCATAGTCATCAGTCCGCGCGGGATCAGGCGGTCCAGCGGTGCGATAGCTTCGAGCAGCTCCGCCACTTCGCCGGCCGCAATGCCTGATTTGCTGTCCTCACCGGAGGTGTTGACCTGGATAAAAACCTCTAGACTGCGCTCTTCAAGTTCAAGGCGGCGTTGCAGGGTTTGGGCAAGTTTCAGAGAATCCAGAGCATGGAATTCGTGGGCAAAGCGTGCCACGAACTTTGCCTTATTTGCCTGCAGAGGCCCGATAACCGCGTAGCGCAGCGTCGGATACTCGGAGGCGAACTCCTCGGATTTAGCCATTGCTTCTTGAACCTTGTTCTCCCCCAGCGTCTGCACACCGGCCGCGATAGCCAGGCGCAGTCGTTCAGGTTCAATGGTTTTGGTCACGGGTAACAGCCGTACGGCGCTGGCCTGACGTCCACTGCGCGATGCCGCCTCGGCGATTTTCTGATTCACAGTTGCCAAGTTCCGGGAGAAATCCTCGGTGGTTGCCGCCTGTGCTGCGGCCGGTTGCGAAGTCATAAAACGCCTATGCCTCTTTCAGTTTGGTGAAACTACCTGCAAAAAGCCGGCCTCGAGAGCTCGAGTCCGGCTTTAAGCATAGGCATAGTTCACGTTCTAGAACATTTGACGCCAATTCGTCTTGGCAAGGTCAAAGAGTTCGTCGCCACGCCCGGAAAGCACCGTTCGGATGGCATAGAGTGCGAATCCCTTGGCCTGTTCCGCTTTGATGCTAGGAGGCATGGACATTTCTTGCCTGTCAGTGACCACGTCAAGAAGGGCCGGCCCATCATGGGCAAGGAATTGGGCAACCTTGGCTTCCAGCAATTTCGAGTCTTCCACCCGGTATCCCTTGAGTCCGGCGGCGCTGGCGACCGCACCGAAATCGGGGTTTTCCAGATCTGTCGCGTAGGTGACAAATCCTGCGGCCTTCATTTCAAGTTCAACGAAGTTCAGCGAGGAGTTGTTGAACACGACAATCTTGATGGGCAGCTTATTTTGCGTCGCGGTGAGCAACTCACCAAGCATCATCGCCAGTCCCCCATCGCCGGCGAACGCGATCACCTGCCGATTGCGGTCGATAGCCTGGGCGCCCAGCGCATGGCAGAGCGCGTTGGCCATCGAGCCATGGTTGAAGGAACCTAGCAGTCGGCGTTGCTCGGTCATCGCCACATAACGGGCAGCCCATATGACCGGGGAGCCCACGTCTGCGGTAAAGATCGCGTCGGAATCCGCCGCTTGATCGATCAGCCGCGCCAAGTATTGCGGATGGATGGCCGCTTTGCCCTTGGAAGGGGTGGCTAGTTCATCGAGTTTGATGCGAGTTTTTGCATAGTGCGCCAACGCGTCATCTAGGTGCTTGCGTTTCTTCTGCCGCGGCAAGATGGCAGCGAGCGCGGCTGCTGTGTCTTTGACGGTACCCACCAAC
>DNHA01000134.1:7159-9508 GCA_003486025.1 Micrococcaceae bacterium
AAGCTGCTCGCCGCGCACATCAACCTGAATGATGCTCGCGTTCTGCGGATAGAACTGCTGGTACGGAAAGTCGGTGCCAAGCATCAAGAGCACCTCGCACTCATCGATAGCTCGGAAGCCAGAGGCAAACCCAAGCAACCCGGTCATTCCCACATCGAAGGGGTTCTCGTATTCGATATGTTCTTTACCGCGCATCGAATGCACGATGGGAGCGGCAAGCTTATCGGCCAACTCCATAACTTCCGCGTGCGCCCCAGCGGTGCCTGCTCCGGCAAGAATGGTGATCTTAGCCGAGGACTGCAAGAGCTGCGCGGCCCGTTCGAGTTCCACCTCGTTGGGCACCACTCGCGGATTTGTTTTGACGATTTCTTGGGTGAGCACACGATCCATCTGGGACAGGGCCACATCACCGGAAATGACGAGTACCGCAACACCACGCTTTTCAATGGCTTCACGCATCGCAATACGCAGCATCCGCGGAAGCTGCTTGGGATCCGAGACTTGTTCGGCATATACGGAGCAACCACGGAAGATTTCTACCGGATGAGTTTCCTGGAAATAGTTCGACCCGATTTCTTCGGTCGGTATCTGCGCCGCGATGGCCAGCACCGGGACCCGAGTGCGCTGGGCATCGTAGAGTCCGTTGATCAGGTGCAGGTTCCCTGGACCGCAGGAGCCCACGCATACGGTGAGCTCTCCGGTAATTTCAGCCTCGGCAGCGGCTGCGAAGGCCGCGCCTTCCTCGTGGCGATGGTGAACCCATTCAATCTGCCCATTTTCCCGCAGTGCGTCGGTCAGCCCATTGAGCGAATCCCCCGGGACTCCGTAAATACGTTTGACACCCTGGGTGTAGAACTAATCGATCATGTGTTCGGCGACGGTAGGCATTAATTTCCTCCTGCAAACAAAGGGACGGCTACTACCGGTTGATATCGCCAGCCTACGAGAAAAAACGCCTCGCTGGCTAGCGGCTATCCGGCAAACCCAGGCCAATAATGCGAATCAGGCAGCGCACGAGCACCAAAGATTCCTTGCCCCACACGGACCACCGTGGACCCTTCGGCAATTGCCAACTCAAAATCTCCACTCATGCCCATGGATAATTCATCCAGGCCAATTCCTTCGGGCGCATCTTGCCGCAACTGATCACGTAATTCACGCAACATGGTGAAGCAGGTGCGCACCGCTTGATGATCAGCCGAGAAGATCGCCAGAGTCATCAGTCCTTTGACCCGCAGACGATCAAGCCCCGGTAAAGATTTTAGGAATGCCGGTACCCCCGCGGGTTCCAGACCGAATTTTGTTTCTTCACCAGAGGTGTTCACCTGGACAAAAACATCTAAGCTGCGATCTTCTAGTTCAAGGCGCCGTTGCAGAGAGGTCGCCTGACGCAGGTTATCCAAGGCCTGGAACTCATGGGCAAAGCGGGCCACGTCCTTGGCCTTGTTTGTCTGCAGATGCCCAATAACCGAATATTTGAGTCCCGGGATGTCGGCCAGATTTTCGGCTTTCCGGGCAGCTTCCTGGACCTTGTTTTCACCCAACCAGTCCACTCCAGCCGCAATGGCCAGACGCAACCGGTCCTCCGGTACCGTCTTGGTCACCGGCAGCAAGCGCACACTGCCTTTAGCCCGCCCGGCGGCCAGCTCAGCTGCAGCGATCCGCTCGCGAATAGATGCGAGGTTAGCTTTGAAATCCTCGAAGGTACTCGCCGAACTCGCTGCACTTGAATTCGAGGCTGGTTGGCTCATGAAGATACTGCTCCCTGTACGAATGAAGTAAATTCTAAATCTCACTTCATCGTAATGCCCCTAGGCGGATAACGCTGATGAGCTACTAGGCTGGAGATAAGCATCAGCTCAGACACGGCGTTTTGGAGGTATCGATGGACAAGCAGACCAGCGGGCAAGTGGTGGATGTGCGAAACATCCCAAAAGCAGAACGCCACCCAAAAATTATGGCGGCATACAACGCCCTGCCCGCCAGTGGCTACCTGAGCCTGCTCAACGATCATGAACCGGTAAACCTGCAAAAAGAGTTCGAACGGAACCTGCCTGGCACCTACACCTGGCAAGCCACCGAACGCATTGGCGGGGACTGGGAAATCATCATTACCAAACTCACCAGCACCCCGGCTCCACGAATCATGACGAACACCGCATGGCTCGGCCAACAAGAAAACACGCTCGACGGAGCCATCTGGAAAGTCGAACCCGATGCCAGAGACCTCGACGCGAACATCATCGCACTGCAACCAAACCAAGAAATCGGCGAACACCGCGGACCAGACCTTGATGTGCTCATCCACGTGTTTGAAGGCACCGGCACCTTACACACCGAAATAGATTC
>DNHA01000145.1:0-2438 GCA_003486025.1 Micrococcaceae bacterium
AATGCAGAAAGGTGGCATTAGATCGTAGAAGAAGCCGTTGTAGTGATCCGGGCCAAAATTGATGATCAGATCCGGATCGAAGTCTTTGACGAAGGCACGAGCCTTTTCGGAGGCTGTCTCGACTGCTGCTTTGACCTCTGATGGCGGATCGGTGTGTTCCAACAGCGGACTGTGGGACATACATAACAATGCCTGGGGCATGATGCTCTCCTTGAATTAGACGCAGACTGGAACGAATCACTTATTGCTTGTTATCCATTTCACTCGCTTAGTATCCGCGGTGCTAGTTTGCGTTCCATCAGTCGGAACAATACGCAATTCTTTCCCGGTGAATTGAGGAATTTGAGGATCTATCTGTGCAGATGGCAACGGCGGAGGTTGAAAAGCACTAAGCTTTTGAACCACCGCCGTCTTGTAATTCGTGTTTAGGCGTGGCGCTTCAAGTAGGAAGAAACTACCTGATTAAATTCTTCGGCACGTTCAACCTGTGACCAGTGGCCGCACTGGCTGAAGATGTGAGCGTCCGCGTTAGGGATCAGATTCAGCAGTTCCCAGGTACGCGAAACCGGGATTACCACGTCCTGCACACCGTGAATCAGCAAGACCGGGACGTCCAGTTTGGCCAGAACATCAAAGTCCAAAGGAAGCTCGGTGCGGTCACGGTCTCGGGCAGCGACAACCTCAGCCAAGCGGTCGCTGGCGGTGTCATTCAACGCGGACTGGTAACGCAGGGAGACGAGTTCATCGGTCACCAAGGACTTGTCGACCACGAACATTTCCAAGGTCTTACGAATGCCTTCTTCGGTGAGCGTTGGATTTGAGTGGCCCTTGAGCGCACCGGTGAGCTTTGCTCCACCGGTACCCATGGAAATCACCCCGAGCAGACGCTCTGGGTAGTCAATGGCGAATTGGAATGCAAGCCAGCCGCCGAGCGAGTTGCCTACGATCCAGGTCTTTTCAATACCGAGCGCGTCGAGTGTGCGAACCGCGTGACGGACCCATTCCTTGATGCCGTACTGGATATCCTCAGCAGCGATGGTCTGGCCGTAACCGACAGAATCGATAGCAATGCAGCGACCTGATTCGGCCAGCTGAGGAAGGTTGAGCCACCAGTTAGCTGCAGCTGTCACACCCGTTCCCGAACCGTGCAGGAAAAGAATCGGGGTGCCTTCTCCCAGTTCGTGGTAGTGCGTGAGTTCTCCGTCAGCGGTCTGCAACCACTTGTCTTCGAGACCAAAGAACTTGTCGGTGGTGTATTCCGGGATTGTTGTTTGTGTCATGGGGTACTCCTTCATTTTGGTCACGAATGCCGTACATCGCCGAAACTGCGTCTCTGCGTGAGTCCTAGGTTCCACGATAGGAACAACACACGGATTATGCTCCTTATCGTTCCATTAGATGGAACGATAAGGAGCTTTCATCCAAGGTGAACACTCGGGTGCCGTCACTAAACCCTATGGAGATCTACTCGTGCTAGGGCAATCAAATTCCTGACGGAATCAGTGGTTAGCTGCTTGAGCATCAACGCTTTCTTCGTTGCGGGACTCGGTGCGTATGGCCCGGCTCCGGGTTTCTTTGGACAGAACCACCGAGATGCCGGCGAGCACTATCAGCAAGATGAAGTACCAAGCGATGTTGCTCGTTCCACCACCGTTGTCGAGGTTGAGCAACCACGTCGCCATCAGTGGCGCGGTACCGGCACCTAGTAGTGAGCCAAGCTGGTAGGTCAAGGAAACACCGGTGTAACGGTCCTGGGTATCGAACTTCTCTGCCAAAAACGCACCAATCGGCCCGTACATCGAAGCCTGAATGATCGGGTTGCCGAGCAGGAAGGCTGCAGCGATTAGCCAGAAGTTCCCCGAGTTGAACATGCCGAACATCGGGAAGACCAAAACGATCGAGATGAAGGCACCAGCGAGCATGACGGGCCGGCGGCCGAAACGATCCGAGAGGTTTGCGAAGAACGGAATGGCGAAGATGTGCACGAAGGAGGAAACAGTCAGCATGATCAGTGCTTCTTGTTGCGTGACTACGCCAGTCTTGACGACGTAGGGAACCATGAAAATTGCAATGAGGGCCTGCATGAACAGTGGGCCCGCACCGGCAAGTATTCCGTACAGCGAGGAAAGCGGATATTTCTTCAGTACGCGCAGGATCGGTACGCCGGTGCTGATCTCATTATTGGCCTTAGCTGCCACGAAATCAGGAGACTCGGCGACTCGATAACGCATGTAAAGGCCAATGACTACCAGTACCGCCGAAAGCAGGAACGGTATGCGCCAGCCCCAGCTGAGGAACTGTTCCTGGGGAAGACCTGCGAAGAGTCCCAAGATCAAGGTCGCCAGAACCGAGCCAGTCGGTCCGCCCGACACCGCGATGGATGCGGCCAGTCCGCGGTTCTTTTCAGGAACATGTTCGGCTGCCATGAGGGTGGCGCC
>DNHA01000145.1:2464-14607 GCA_003486025.1 Micrococcaceae bacterium
GCCCATTCTCCACCGACGGCCAGGCCTTGAACTACGCGCAAGAGCACCAATAGCAGGGGAGCTGCGATACCAATGGATCCGTATGTAGGCATCAGACCGATGCATACGGAAACTATTCCCATCATCATCAGCGTAATGAACAGCATGTTCTTCCGTCCATACCGATCACCGAAATGCCCGAACAAAATGCCGCCAATAGGGCGGGTAACGTAACCGGCCAGCAAAATCACGAATGACAAAGCCATGCCCAAGGTCGGGTCCATTTGATCCGAGAAAAACAGGTGCGGGAAGACCAATCCTGCTGCCGAGCCATAAAGCAGGAAATCGTAGTATTCAACGGTGGAGCCGAGAAAACTTGAGACTAGTGCGCGCTTTGCACTCTTCGAGGTAGAAGGCCCGGTGCCTGTAGTGATGAGTTGGCCATGTGAGCTCCATACAAGGGTGAACAAATGTGAGTGCGCCGTCTGAAATGATGCTGTGGCGCGGATTACAGTCTGCAGGTGCATGGAACGAGAACACGAAACATCGTTCCGGAGTGCGAAACGCTGTGTCGAAGTGCGTTGATTCAGAATTCGAGATTCGAGGCGGCCGATTTACTGTATGCGGCTCCACGGAACGGTGGTTCGGAAAAGTCAGGTGCCCAGGTGCCAGCCAGGGTGAACTACTGGGCGTGTTGGATTGCTGCGGTGACCGCGGCGGCAGCTCTTGAGGCTTCGAAGGTGACCTTGCGCAAAACTGCGGTTTGGCTCTGTGGGTCGAAGCGTCCGGTGGGACCGGAGATGGACAAAGCTGCGACTGCCTGACCGTTCCCGTTGAAAACGGGTGCCGCTACGCAGTTCAGTCCGATGAGGATTTCATCGCGGTCATAACCCACGTGGTCTTTGTGAATTGTACTGAGTTCGGCGGCAAGCCGGTCCGGGGACGTGATGGTATTTTCCGTCCAGGAATACATTTCCTTGGCCATCACCGCAGCCGCGACATCCGGGTTATAGGCCAAGAGAACTTTGCCAACCGCTGTGCAATAGGAGGGAAGCCTCCCTCCTATTCGCGAGGGGCTGCGTACGGCCAGCTGGCCGTAGAGTTTATTCAGGTAAACGACATCTGTACCCTGCAGGACACCTAGATGCACTGTCTGCCTGGTGGTTTCATAGAGATTCACCATGAACGGAGTCAACGCGTCGCGCAGTCGCGCGTGCAGGTCGGATTCTTGGGTTGTACCCAGATCCTGGATGAGTTTTCCGAGCCGGTAGGCGTTCCCGGCACGGTCTACTGCGCCGTTGGACTGCAATGATGCCAGCAGCCGGAACGCGGTGGATTTGGATAGCTCTGCACGACGGGCCAGTTCGCTGACTCCTACACCGGTTGCCGCTTCTTCGCCAAAAGCACGGAGCAGGGCCATAGCCTTGTCAACAGCGGTGCGAGTATCCCTCGACCCCGAATCCTGAGAAGTCATTTTATCTCTCCTAAAGATGACGGGCAGGTTCCAAAGGAGGACGAGCGCTGTCGAAGTGGGCATCCTAATCGTCGCCCCCCTGACACAGTGAAGTCAAAAATGCGAAGACTACTTCGTAGCATGAGGATTGTGGCATGGACCCGAAACTTGAGCCGTTCGTTCGTTTCCCCAGCTGCCGTGCGTGACGTCGAGAGCGAGAGGATTGAAAGTGCAGTGGAATCGAAACTATATCTTGGTCTCAAATGGTCAACTTTTAGTTGCAGCGCCAATGACCGGTACCTACTTCCGACCCAGCAGACGCGCTGTCTTTCCCTTGGCGGTGGTAGCCGCAATCGGGATCCTAGTTCGGATCTTAGTAGGACGCCGTTGGTGCCATAGCACTGGCGTTAATGTACTTTGCGGCTATCGCCTCGGTATTGCGGGCAAGGATGGAAACGTCGGCTGCGACATTTACGAAATCGGCGCCTGCAGCCAGATACATCTGGGCCATCGGTTCGGCGAATGCGTTTACGCCGACAAACTTCCCTGCCTCTTTGCATGCCTTGATGGTAGACAGCACGGCTTCTACCACTCTCGGGTGATCCTGCTGACCGAGCAGTCCCATGGACGCCGAGAGGTCTGCGGGCCCAATGAAAACACCGGACACCCCATCGGTACCGGCAATCTCGGCTGCGTTACCCACGGCTGTCTCGGTTTCTATCTGCACTACGAGAGTAATGAGGGAATCAGCATTCTGCAGGTATTCACCTACCCTGTTCCAACGTGCAGACCTGCTCAGTGAGGCGCCGATGCCGCGGATCCCCAGAGGTGGATAGCGCACCGAAGCCACCGCAGCCTCTGCCTGGGCGCGATCGTTGACCATCGGAACGATTAGTGACTGAGCACCGGCGTCCAAGTACTGCTTAATGATTGCTGCGTCGTTTTGTGCAACTCGGACGATTGGAACCGTCGGATACGCGGCGATCGTGCGAAGTTGGCGCTGCACAGTTTCGAGCCCCATGGCACCGTGCTCGGCGTCGATTAGCAGGAAATCCAGTCCGGCACCGGCGCAAATTTCGGCCACAGTTTCGTCGCCGGAACACAAGAATATCCCCACGCATGGACGGTTATGCTGCGCAATCACTTCTTTGAAAGTTGCTGGACGGCGGGCAATGACATTCATGTGATGGTCCTTCGATGTTCTCTAATTTCGACAGTGACGGAGGAAAGGAAAAAACTCACTCCTAAAAGCAAACTGGAAGGTCCTGGACAATCCGTCGTATTTGAAGAATAGCGAGAATACGTGTGTTCGGGATTAGTGCTTCTCGACATCCGGAAAATACACACAAATTTGACTATAAATGGAGTACATACCGTTATTGAGGTGCCAGAGATCTTCATCGGCTTCTGGGAACCGTAAGGGTTCAAGCCATAAGGTCTTGCGATGCCTTAGGGAAGCCAAAAATATTTCAGCTTCGTGGGTAGCAGCCTATGCCAAGGCTATTGCTCCCGGGCACGGGCGACGTCAAGCAAGCTAGCCCGTGAGCAGGTAAGGATTGCAAATATTTCAAAGCCGTCAAGGGGTACCACAACGGTGGAGAATCATCTATATCTCCTGCTGAATCGAGAATGCAGCTCACGGTGGCAATGCTTGAGCATCGTCATAACGTCAGGTCAGTGACGGATCAAGACTAACCAGCCCTCTAATCTTTTCATCATCCGGAAAGGGGCGTGGTAGACGTCATATGTGACTCGCTACACTCACTGGAATAGCCGCTACAAAACCGGGTCAGTAACCCCGGACCATTTTCGGTAAACAAACCTGCGGCTCGACACTTGCTTAGAAAGGCAAAGCCAGATGCGACTCCTTTCCCCAATTAACAACAAGTTCCGTGCCGTCGCCTGCCTCGCAGCCGTGGGACTTATGGCTACCGCCTGTGGCGGCGCCGATCCTTCCTCCAACGAGGGTGAACAGGTTACCGAACTAACCGTAGGTGCCGCGCCGAGCTTGTCCGGCATGGCCGTCTACGGTGGTGTAGCCGACGGTTCGTTTGAAGCTGCGGGACTAAAAGTCACTGCGGTGCCAAATAAATCTGCCAATGAAGCGATTCCACAATTGCTCAATGGTGGCACGCAAATCGCCATGGTTGATGTGATTACGGCGATGCAGGCTCGCACGCAAGGCCTACCAGTGAAGATTGTTGCACCAGCAGGCGTACAGTCAACCAACGGTGAAGCCGGAAAAATGTCCGCCGCAAGCGTGATTGCAAAGGCTGATGACAAGGAGATCAACGGAGCCGCAGATTTGGAAGGCAAGAAGGTTGGTGTCCCCGCACTGAAGACTCAGACTTGGATGAACATTCGCGCTGCCATTGATGCCGCCGGTGCTGATTCCTCCAAGGTGGACTTTGTGGAAGTTCCTCCAGCTCAAGCGGCCGACCTGGTCATACAAGGTGAAGTAGATGCTTCAACGCCCAACGAACCTCTGGCATCAATTGCTATTTCCGGAGGAAAAGTTAAGCACGTAATGAACACCGATGCCCCAGGCAATGAGGGCGCGCCGAGCTCAGTCTTCATGGCAACCGACGAATTCATCGCTTCCAATCCAGATACCATCCGCACATTCGCTGAAACTGTACAGGGCGTTGCTACAAAAATTAATGCAGATCGTGACTACGCAGTCGAGATGGCCGTCTCTGAATTGAACTTCACCAAGGATCAGCTGGACAACGCCTTCGTGCAGACACTCGGCGATAAGCCTGTGACCACGGAAAATCTGAAGAAGGTTTCTGATCTAGCAGTACGCTATGAAGTTTTGACTGAAGTTCCAGAGCCATCAGAGCTAATTGCCGACCTCGGCTAATTTGAGGGAAATGAACATTATGACTATCGATTCTCGAAGCCGGAGCAAAGATGATGCTCCAAATGCCAGAGAGAAAGCGAGAGTTGCCAAGGAGCGCTCCGCCGAAAAAGGCGGAGCCGCTTGGTACTACAAGGTCGGTGCTATCGTCGCCGCATTACTCGTTTGGCATCTGGTTGCAATCAGTCCGCTGGTCCAACCGGAAACACTCCCTACTCCACTGCGGGTCTTGGGCGCCTTATCTGACCTGTGGCAAACTGCCGATTATTGGTCTGCCATTGGAAAAACAATCTCTGTTTGGGCACTGGGCTTGGCTGTTTGTGCCGCCATTGGCATTCCGTTGGGACTGCTAATTGGAGCCTCATTGTCGGCTACCCGAAGTACCGGTTGGATCATTGATTTCTTCCGAACTATTCCGACAATTGCGCTACTTCCGTTGGTTCTGCTTTTGTACGGAACGACTATTCGGATGGAAATCACGATGATAGTCCTCTCGGCGGTGTGGCCATTGCTCATCCAGGCAATGTACGCGGTCAAACAGATAGAACCACTGCACAAATGGGTGGTGCGGGTATTTCGGCTATCCACTAAAGACCGTATTAGATTCCTTTGGATACCCAGCATTTCACTGTTTATCTCCACGGGACTGCGGTTGTCCGCCACCATGGCGCTACTGATGACGGTAGCTGCTGAATATATCGGCGGCGCCCCGGGCTTGGGAGCTGAACTCTCAGCTATGGAACAGGCGTTCCGTAGACCAGAAGTTTTCGCTTACACCATCACGGCCGGTGTTCTGGGATTGTCGATCAACTCGCTCGTGGTGCTTTTTCAGCGTAAAGCGCTGTGGTGGCATCCAATTATCCGAGGAGAGAAAAAAGCATGAAGCGCGTAAAACTCGTTTTATGGGAAATTTGGCTTCCGATTATTCTGGTTGCACTATGGCTAATCCTTTCCACGAATAGCGTCTCGATCTATTTCCCTCCATTGGCAGAGATCCTGGAGAGAACTTGGGACGTCTGGTTCTTTGACGGAATCGTAGAAAACCTGCTTCCAAGCCTATGGAGGATCATTGCCGGGCTCTTCTTCGCAGTCGTGGTTGGTGTTGGCGGAGGCGTGATTTTGGGGATGCTGCCCAAGTTTGAAGAATCGATCAGGCCAATTCTGGAATTTCTGCGCGCGACACCTGGTGTTGCGTTGCTGCCCATCGCGATTATCTTCCTTGGTTTGGGAGACAACATGAAAATCTTCATGATCGCTTTGGCATCTATGTGGCCGATTCTGCTCAATGCTATTGACGGAGTCCGCTCAGTTGAACCAATCTTGTTACGCGTAGCTGAGACATATCGTTTCAATCTCAAGGACAGGATTCGGTTTATCTACCTACCAAATGCAGCTCCTCAGATATTTGCAGGAGCGCGCATCTCAATCGCCATTGCTGCCGTGGTCATGGTGGTGACCGAAATGATCGGTTCTGCTAACGGGCTGGGCTACTACATTCTTGATTCTCAACGAACTTTCAACATATTGAATATGTGGTCCGGCATCATCGTCTTGGGGATTCTTGGATATCTGTTGAACTTCGCCTTCCGCGGAGTCGAAGGTGCCGCTCTTAGCTGGCATCACAAGCGAAACGGCTAATGTCTGATGGAAAATCATGAAAGCGGTAAGACCATGGAACAATTAAACGAACCGATCCTCCAGGTTGTTGGTGAAGATCTTCTTACGATTGACGGGCTGGGTAAGTCCTACGGCACCAATGAAGTACTACGTAATCTGAATGTCAGCGTACGCGCCGGCGAATTCATGTGCATCGTGGGTCCCTCGGGTGCAGGTAAAACTACACTGCTACAGTGTCTCTCCGGCCTCTCTGCGCCAACCGCTGGTGAAGTGCGATTAAGAAACAAAGTGGTCAACGAACCGCCGGAGGAAATGGCGATTGTTTTTCAGGACTATTCGCGTTCACTGATGCCGTGGATGAGCGTCTTGGACAACGTCATGTTGCCATTGCGCAACAAGATCAAATCGAAGTCTGCTCGTAAAGCGAAGGCGATGTCTGCGCTGGAAGAAGTCGGTCTGAAAAACCATGTTGGAAAGTATCCTTGGCAGCTGTCCGGAGGAATGCAGCAGCGAGTAGCTATTGCCCGCGCGCTGGCTTACGAACCGGCAATCGTGCTGATGGATGAACCTTTTGCGTCGGTAGACGCGCAGACCCGCGCGGAGTTGGAAGACCTAACGCTCAAGGTGAAACGCCACCTGGGTATTACCGTGCTGCTGGTGACGCACGATATCGATGAGGCAGTCTACCTCTCCGATAGAGTGCTGGTCTTGGGCGGGAGCCCTACCGGTGTAGTTGATTTGGTGGAAACCAACCTCGGGGAAGAGCGAGATCAAATCACCACCAAGTCCACGCAGCGGTTCGCGGAAATTCGCACGCAGGTATATCAGCAAATTCGTTCGAACACGATTAAAGTTTCCTAAGAGAGCCACACGCTCGGCAGCTACCTGGCAAATCCAGCAGGCTATGCATAAATCAGCAGTATGAGCCGGTAAGAATCGAATGATTCTTACCGGCTCATACTGCTCTCTACGATAGTTAGGAGGTTTTCCGGTGTTGGTTTCCCGAGGTCCATTACGATCATTGTTGCGTCGTAGACAGCACGAAATACCGACGCAATCCGCTGTTCCGGCAATTGCGTCGGTAGAGGTTCAAGCTGCTCGGCGGTTACAGGCTGACCCGGCGCGGATTGCGGCGAGCGTTGAGTTTGGCAGCCAGCTGGTTGGCTGACTGGACCAGAAGAGCGCCTGTGGCAGCGACATCGTAGGAATTGACCTTGCCCGAGAGGCTGATCGCGGCGACTGCTCGCTCATTTACGACGATGGGTGATGCGACACAGAACTGACCCAAGGAAGCTTCTTCTCGATCATATGCCAAGCGCGTGGTTCGTGTCTGAGCAAGCTGACCGAGCATCTCAGGTATCGAACTGATGGAGTGTCGTGTGCGGCGTGGAATGCCGAAGGTGAGAACATTCTGAATCGACTCTTGAGGCTCAAATGCAAGCATGGCTTTGCCTAACGCGGTACACGCTGTCGGGTAGCGACCACCAACAACTGACGGTGAACGGTAGCCTCGAAGGCCAACAACCTTGTCGATCATCACGATCTCTGGCCCCTGTAAAAATGCGAGGTTCGCCGTCAGGCCTGTGCGACCGAAAAGCTCCCCAAGGTACGGGGCCGCAGCCTCGCGTAATCCTTGAACTTGCCCGTGCATAGCCTGGTTACCTAGCTGGTACAGGTTCAGTGATAATCGATAATTCGAACCGTCCTTCGTGAGCAGCTCTCCTTTGACTAAGTGGGAGAGCAACCTGTGGGCGGTTGAAGTCGGGATGCCGGCGCGACGCGAAATCTCGCTGACACCCAACGAAGGCTCTTCGCCACTGAAAACATTGAGTAGCTGGAGGGCTCGGACCGCTGAAGCCGTACCGGATTCCTTGGAATCCTCGTGTATTGCTGCAGTTGACATTAGCTGCACTCCTGTCATCTTTGAGTGGCGAAAACCTCGCGCAGACTGGATTTAACCCGCAAGTTTTGTAGTGCCCGGTATAGAAAGTGTAGTGATTGGTCTAGGATTGAGCAAGAGCTGAATGTGACCTGCTTAACAAATGCGTAGTTATGAAGAATGTTTGTAGGCTTGCGCATTCACAAGATGAATAGAACCTGATAACGAATCGTTGGAGACCAAGACCATGAACGGTAGCCGTAGGAATGCTCGAGGCGAGGAAACGTTGCGATCGATTCTGCAGGAAACGGTGAAACTGGTTGGTAAAAATGGCTTTGATGGTACGACCATAAACCAAATAACCAAGGCCACAGGGAAACCCGCCAGTTCAATTTATTGGCTCTTTTCAACCAAGGATGAGCTTGTCGCTGCGGCCTTGGAAAGCACTTATCAGGCTGATCTTGCTGGGTTGCGGTTGTGGCCAGAATTTGACCCGACGCAAAGTATCGAAGATCAGCTCACTCCGATCCTTAGCCCATCTTTTATTGCGCGCGCCACGGAAGACCCGGTGCGCTTAGGTTTGATGGTGGCATTGGAAGGCAGCTCAGAAGGTTCTGCCGCGCGCGCGCCCTTTGCTACCCGTCGGCAGAAGATGCGTAGCGGAATCAGTAACTGGTGGCAGCGCGCGGTACAGCATCAAGGCAATGTTCTCGACCCCGAAGTTTTTGGGGAAAACATGACCGCGCTGACTATCGCATTACTAGACGGTCATTACATGAGCGATATAGAGGCTCCGCCTAGCGTACTGGCACAACACCAGCGCGGTGAATATGTGGCGGTTGCGCTGGGTGCTGCTTTTAGGATGCTGGCCTCGAACGAGGGGCGCCTGAGTATCGTAGATTCAAGTGCTCCAAAGCGGGAGTTCCAATCGCAGCCCGTGGTCGTTGATGAATCCCCTGACTTATTGAACGTCGTCCGCACGCTGGTGGCCGAAAAAGGTTACAACGGCGCGACTCTAGCTCGAATATGCGAACGCTCTGGTATGCAGCGAAGCTCGGTCTACTGGCGTTACAAGGACAAAGACCATCTCATCTCCGCGGCCGTGTCTGAACCTTTGNNCTGGCCGACAGGATTTTGCCAAAAGATTCCGGGGGAACGCCTGGACTTTCAAGCTTCGCATTCTCCGGGGCAACGAGCATCAAGCTGGCCATGGAAGACCGGAGCGCCGCGGTAGCCGGACTGTTGCTCAAGCTGCAAAGACGTGTACCGCTGGTACTCGCCAGCTGCACCATCATGAACGGCCTGGAACTGAGACTTGGGCAAATGGGTGCCGAACTCCAGGAGCATCTTGCCAAGGACGGGGATCACGGGGAACTGACCGTCGATGCACTTCGTTGGCTGCTGCACACACTCTGGGAAGGCCTGCTACTGGGAGTGTCGTTCGATTATGTTTACGATGTTGAAGGATTGACTCAGATTCTCGGCGTGATGTTAGAAGAGGTCGCCGGCCACGCCTACCGGGAAGAACTGCCCCGGTAGGGGTAAACGCGCCGTAGCATCAGAGGGCCCATGACTCGGGGAAAACGTCTACCGGACCGTCTTGGAGTTCAATATCAAAGGTATTCATGGCGCGGCCTATCATCATGTAAAAACCGATCAGCAGCACCAACTCCACCAACACCGAGTTATCGTAGTGCTCGGCCATAGCAGCAAAGTGCTCATCGCTGGCGTTGGAATTTATCACCACGTCATCAACGAAACGCACCAGCAACTGCTCGAAGTCGCTGAGTACCGCCAGACTGGAATCGGCAGGATATTGCGCCACCGCATCGATCCATGAATCACTGAGCTTATGTCGCCGGGATACCGCGGTGTGCTCATGTTTCATGAACGGGCAATTGCTCAGCTGGGCCACGCGCAAGATCACTACCTCGCGTTCGGCCGGCGGCAGGGAACTTTCGATACTCATCTTGCGACCTAGCGACAGCACTCCTGGTCCCACATTCTCTGAGTTGGCGAGCATCCTGAAGATATTGATTTGCCTGCGGCCAGCCAATACCGCACGTATTTCTGTGCTCATCGTTTCTGGTGTGGCATAAGGGATGCGAGCCATGAGTAGTCCTTTCGAGAAATGATATGGGCGTTGAGCCACTAAAAACACCGTAGAGCTTGCCGGCGCATCCGCACAGTGTGTCTTCCACGAAATGAAAAATATCGCGGACACCAATATAAGTTTCCAGCATCTGGAACACCCACTCCCGCACCATTCGGGTCGCGAAGCATACTGGGAGGCAACAAGACTTGTCGTCCCAACCCACGGCCCGAGCAAGCTGGTGAGAGTCCAGCACGCTTTTGGCGGTACGAACCGACAGAATCGAAGGAACAAGACATGAGCACAACTAACGAGACGCCCTCAGCGCTACAGATCGAGGAGCATGGCGATCCGCTGGAAGATAGCCGCGCATTTCGCCGCGCATTGGGGCAATTTGCCACTGGCGTAAGCGTGATCACGATGAATCACGAAGGCGTAAACATCGGCATGGCAGTGAACTCTTTCGCTGCCGTCTCCCTTGAACCTGCGTTGATCTCCTGGTCCATTCGTAACGAATCGCGCAATCGGGACAACTTCGCCAACGGCGGCCACTTTGCGGTGAACATTCTCGCAAGTGATCAGGTCGAAACCTCCGCACTCTTTGGCCGCCCGCAGGAGGGGCAGTTTGATCAGGTGCCTTGGCATGAAGGCATCCTCGGTGACCCGTTGCTTGACAACGCGATCGCTCATTTAGAGTGCGAAATCGATTCGACCGTTGAAGCCGGTGATCACCTGATCTTGATCGGCAAGGTCAAACGCTACGCACGGCTTGCCGGCATGCCGTTGGTCTTCGCACAGGGGCAGTACCGGGTATCGCGCGAGCACCCGAGGCTGCAGCTAACCACCGCGGCTCCACTGTCTACCGCTGTCAGCGGTGACAGCTCGAACTCACCTCTATTCGTCTCGCTGCTACGAAACGCGGAGCAGCGCATGTCGAATATGTTCAACAGCTACCGCGAGCGCCTGGGCCTGGACGGGACCGGGGCCCGAGTGATCAACCTGCTTGATGCAGGTATTGGCACCATCGACGGCATTTCGGACGAAGGTTTGATGCATGAGAATACGGTGGAAGATACCTTGCGTGACTTCCTGCAGCGCGGCTGGATTATCGAAGCTTCTGAAGGTGTCTATGCGCTCTCTGCAGAAGGCATCAAGATTCGCGCTCGCCTGCTGGAATCGGCCATTGAATTTAACGCCAAGCGCCTTGAAGGGGTCAGCGAAGCGGACCTCGAAGCTGCCCGCCGCGTACTGAACCAAATCCTCGTCAACTAATTTCGGCCACAGCGCCGCACCACACTAACACCACATCATGCATGCCACACGCGTGATTCCTTGAGGAGCTGAACAGCCTTGGCTGAAACCCTGAACACCATCACCACCGTCGAATCACCAGCCCGCGCGCAGGACTGGTCCGCATACCGCGAACGCGCCTTGGCCGAAGGACGCAAGTACCTGGAAAAGGTCGATTCAGTTCTTGAGTCGATCGCTTCACGAAGCGGCCAGTCCGAACGCGACGGACGGGTCTCGGACGCCACCGTGCAGGACATGATCAGCACCGGGCTGTTCCGTTCGTTCACCCCATTGCGCTACGGCGGACTGGAAATGGATCCGGCGTCCTTCTTCGAGGGCGTCATGAAGATCGGCGAAGCGGACAGCTCGGCGGCTTGGATAGCCGGCCAGCTCAACGTCCATGCCTTCGAGATCGCCTTGATGAGCGAAAAGATGCAGGATGAGTTCTGGGCTACTGGCCCGGACACCCGTGCGTCGAGCTCCTACGCGCCAATCGGTCAGGTTCAAGAGGTCGACGGTGGGCTGCAGATCAACGGTACCTGGACGTTTTCCAGCGGTGTGGATCATGCCAGCTGGGTGATCCTCGGTGGTGGTGACAAAGCTATGGTTGTGCCTATCGAAGATGTCACCATCGACCACTCCAGCTGGGACGTGCAAGGTCTCAAAGGCACCGGCTCAAAGTCTGTGACCGTGGTGGACAAGTTTGTTCCGGAGCATCGCGTGCACCGTTTCATCGACACTTACAAGGGCGAGAATAAAGGCTGGGAAGTCAACGACGTACCGCTGTACTGGATGTCTTTCCTTGGCGTGTTCAACTCGACCCCGACCAATACCGTCATCGGCACCGCACTGGGTGGCATCAAGACCTTCCTGGCGCAGTCCGCGACTCGTTTGACCCGTCAGGGCACCGGTGCTCCGATCGCGGCGAACCCGTTCTTGCACCTGAAGGTCGCCGACGGGCTGACCCGCATCG
>DNHA01000145.1:14615-15012 GCA_003486025.1 Micrococcaceae bacterium
GCAGCCCGTGACCGCCACGTCGCGAACTGGCGTGCAATGTTCGATCTGGCCTGTGAAGGCAAGGAAGCCAGCCCGGTGGAGCGTATGCGCGTCCGCTACGAGGCTTCTCACTGCATCCATACCTCGTACGATGCGTTCACGGAAATCTGGCCGATTGCCGGAGCCGCGGCCTCTGCAAGCAGCAACCCGTAGCAGCAGACTTTCCGTGACCTGATGGCGGCACGCAATCATGGTTCGGCGGGGCGCGAGCTCGCTGCGGGCCAGTACATCAAGGCTATGTTCGACATCCCGCCGGCACCGTTCTCTGACTTCGGGACGTTAGCGTACTACCGCTAAAGCTAGGGGCAACAGCCCAAGATCCAAGCGGCGGCGTAGACAGTGCAGATGTCTACGCCGC
>DNHA01000145.1:15038-23731 GCA_003486025.1 Micrococcaceae bacterium
TCTACGCCGCCGCTTCTGCGCGCGAGCAGCCTCAGGGTTTTCGACGCAGATCAGCTGTTGGCAGCACGTGCCGGTGCACGGAAAACCGCGATGGTTCTCCCACCGGGAGAACCATCGCGCTTTTCCGTGTCGCTGTAGCTTGCTAAGAACTCACCGCGATGCTGTTGCGCGATAAGAAGTCCAATGCAACCTGATGGAATGCCTCGGGCTGCTCAAACTGTGGCCAATGGTCACAACCTTTGAGCTCTACCAGCTGTGCCTGCGGAGCAAGCTGAGCGATCTTATATGCGTTGTCCAAGAACATGTTTGGAGCGTCCACCGAAGCGATAACAAGCAATGGAAGATTCACCGAAGACCACTGCTCAGCGCTGAGCATCTGCTCACCGCTGGTAAAGGCGAGCAGATGAGCCATGGCCTTCTTCATCTCGGGAGCCTGATAGATTTCCAGACGAACGGCCACCAGATCATCGATGAGATCCTTCTGGTCTAGCATGAGCCTGCCCATCGCCGTGCTCACCGTTTCCCACGTAGGGTCCGCGGCAGCGGTACTGCGTCTCTTGCGTACGTCAGCTCCGAAGGCCTTTTCTTCCTCGGCGTCCACCACGATGCCGGCCGGGGCCAGCATGATCAAAGAACTGACCCGATCCGGATGGTGCAGCGCGGTCCACGCGCCAATCCAAGAGCCTAAAGAGACGCCGACCAGCGACGCACGGGAGATCTCCAAGACATCCATGAAATCAATCAGGTGTGCGGCGTAGTCCGAGATCTGATAGGGGAAGTCCGGCTTGTCCGTGTAGCCACAGCCAAGCAGATCCAACCCAACCACATGATAATTTTGTGCGAGCTTCTCATAGTTCGCACAAAAGTTTTCCAGGCTTCCGGCCGTTCCGTGCAAGAGCAGAACCGTGGGATTTTCACGGGAACCGGCCTCGATGAAACGGGTACGCACACCCTGAGCTTCAACAAAGCCCAGGGTGTGCGAAGTCTTGTTTAGGAAAGTCCAAACACTACGGAAACCTGTTGGTTCGATGGTCACGAGGCCAAGGCAACGCGAGCTGCCTTGATCTTCGCCGCCTGCTCAGCCATCCACTCCGTACGTGGTCGGGCTTCGGGATCCAACGCGACCAAAGCGTTGGTCTGTGCCAGGATTTCCTCTTCGCTGTCCTCAAGGTTCAGCGGTTCGCCCAGCGGCTGCTGTGTGTACCATTCCGAGTGGGTGTAAACCTCGATCATGTTCCCGTCAGGATCATCAATGTAGATGCTCCAGGCGTTGCCGTGGTTCTTCACAACTTGTACGGGGATTTCGGTAGCCACCACGTGGCGCCAGAAGGCTCGCAACTCAGTCAGGTTTGGAACCAAGAAAGAGATCTGAGCGGTGGTTGGAGGGGTATTCTGCTCGCGACCCTCAATCAGTGCCAGCTGGTGGTGCTCGGAAGGATCGCCGGTCAAGAATGCGCCGCGCCGGCGGGTTGCCGCCTTACCGGATTTGCCAAGCCCGGAATCGGAAATGATCATTCCGAATTCGCGGCAATAGAACTCGACCATCGCGTCGAGGTCCTTGCAGAAGATGCCAAGGTGAGCCAAGCGTGGATTGAATTCGGTCTTAACTTCAGTTTCAGTCATGACGGTTCCTTTCATAGATGTTGAGATTAAAGAGCTGCGGCCGAGGTGGCGTTGCTCGTTTGCGGGTTCAAAGTCAGTTGCTTAGCCAGCTCGGCGACGTCCGCAACATTTTCCAGATCTTCAATGGAGGCAAGCAGATTTTCGGCTTGCTCACGCGGGATCGAACCGTTGTAGCTGATATTTCGCCAGAACTTATCGACTACATCTGCATAAGTCACCGGGTCCTCTAGCCAGCCCACGGGTGAGTCGCGGAAAACCGAAACTTCGGTCCCGTCCTTCAACCGCACCACCACGTTGCAAGCGTGGGTCTTGCCCGCTGGGAGCGCGGGGCGAAGGGTCACCCGGTGGGTGAGATCCAGAACCTTGTCCTCATAGATTTCTGGGGTCGCGTAGTGAGCTAGCTCAGGGCGTCCGCGCAGCAAGGTGGTTGCCACACTATAGGGAATTGAGAACAGGAACTTTGGCTGTTCATCCTCCGCGGTGGGGTGCTGGTTTAGGAAGTGATCGATTCGAGTTGGCAGCACATCCACGTAGACCTCGTCGATGTCTTCGTAGCTAAAGTTGTGCTCATTGCGCAGTTGGATCGCACAGTCGATCGCGTTGTGGTTGCCGTAGCACGAAGGATGCATCTTGTGCTGACCACGAACGTAGAAGGTGTCGCCTAAATCTGCCACGATCGAATCCGGCTGTGGGGCGGGAGCATACAAGTGCAAGAAACCTAAACGGCTTTCAATTGCATCGCGCACGCCGACTAACCCGGATTTAGACAGCTGGGCAGCGAAGATGCCGTTGTAGGCGGCCAATGCGCCAGGAAGCTTGAAGGTGGGCACACCATCCCAGAGGCTTTGGTAGGAACCGGCCATCATATTGAGCAAGATTCCAAATGCGTTGCGTAATTGATCCTTGTCCAAACCCAGGAGGCGTGCTGCCACTACGGTGGATCCAAAAGCGTTAGATGTTCCGCAAACTTCGAAGTCAGCGTTGAAGTTAAAGGTGTTGCCTACCGAAAAACGTGCAGCGATGTCTCCGCCGATAACTACAGCTTCGAGCAATTCTTTGCCACTGGAGTGCATGAATTCCCCGACATTGAAGGCCACTGGTTCGGTGGTCGAACCCACATGCCCCACCATTTTTCCGGCATTGGACCCTTACGGCTCCGGACCGCAGACTTCAAAATCGAAGTTGCGCGTCTGCAGGGAGTTGATCATTGCCGCATAGGGGAGTGCAAGTTTCTCCTGAGAGGCAGCCAGCGAGGCCTGTGGTGCGGAACCCAGGGGGCGCACAACGTTTAACACTGCTTCGATTCCATCGCCGCCAGCACCGGAAACCATGCAACCCCAGGCATCGATGAGACGCATCTTTGCGGCCTTGATGTCCTCGGCATTGAAGTTATCAATGCTCGTGTCAAGCGCATGATCAACAAGTTGGTCGATAATTGATTTCGGCATATTTCCCTTTTTGCTTCCGTTGGAAGAGGTGCTGGTCCGCACACTGCTTCGTATTTCGGGACGTTTGAGGCGTACCGAACATTGGATGAGATTGCTATCACAATATGCCTGCTGGATAGGCAGGAGAAGCCAGTTTCCCAGTAGTTGGAAATCGTTGAATGCCGTGGGTGAATGCACGCCAAGCAACACCTGCCTAGAATGAATTGGTGAGTGAGCATACCGAACGACAGCCAGACGAGTTAGTGCAGCCCATCATTTTGCGGATCGATAAGGAAGACCCCTCCACCGAAGATGAGGGGATTTCGGCGGTTGCCCGCGCTGCGGTGATCGCGTACTTGCAGGACCCGCAAAATGAGCAGTGGCAGATCTGGGCCAGCCAAGCGTTTGCGAAATCAGTACGCCGAGCTAACCCGAAAATGTTCGCAAAAGTGCTTGAACTCTTCCCCGAACAAATGGTCAGCGAGGTGGGCAGTGCTCAAGCGGTCGGATTGCCGCCGCTTCCCGCGGCCGCGTTGCCCAAATTAATTGCCAAGCTGCAGGTCTCCGGAACCGAGCTGCCAAAAAGTGATGAAGTACTGGTGGCGCCGGTAAACATTGTGCTCAATAAATCCTTGGAGATGTCTACTGGCAAAGCGGCGGCGCAAGCTGCCCATGCCCTCTTTGCGTGGTTGACGGAAGCTCAGCCAGAACTCATTGAAAACTGGCTGAAATCCCACGCCCCGGTAGGGATCAAGCAATTGCCACGCGCCGAGTTCGACAAGCTTTGCACGCAGGCTTCCGGACCGGTGATTCAGGACGCTGGGCGTACCGAGATTGAGCCGGGATCCACCACCGCCTTTGTGCTCTTGACGCAACAGTAAGCAACTGCAGACCTCAGCATTTACCTAGCGCACAAATGCTGGCATGATTCTTTTCTGCGCGCCGAGTCCGTTGCAGCAGTCATCCCGGTGAAGCATTGGGCATGAACGGATTAGCGGATCATTGCGGAGTCGAAGCGAGATAGGTTTCCAGTGACTGCGGAGCGGTGCCGGTGATGGTCTCGACGGCATCGCTAATAGGTGCCATGGTGTTGCTGGCTACCGCGGTATAGGTACTTACCCAGGCGTCGACCTGCCAATCTGGGGCGCCGTAGCTGGCGCGCGAGGCATAAGCCTCTTCGACGCTTTCGTCGTAGAAGCTGATCTCGCGCCCGCGGACTCGGCCGATTGTCGCGGCGATCTCCGCGAAACTCAGTGCCTCCGGACCGGTAAGGTCATAGGTCTGCCCGATGTGCGAGCCTGGTTCGCGCAGCACGGCCGAGGCGGTCCGCGCAATGTCTGCTCGTGCAATGATCGCGACTCGGCCGTTGCCGCCGGGACCGCGGATCACACCGTCTTCACCGACCATGGCTTCCATGAAGTCGATGTAAAAGCTGTCTCGCAGCATCGTCCAAGCCATCCCGGAAGCCTTGAGGTATTCTTCGGTTTCGAAGTGGTCACGCGCGAGGGTAAAAATGGCGTCGGGTGCGGCACCGGCGAATGAGGTGTAGACGATGTGCTGCACGCCGGCTTTGGCTGCGGCATCGATGAACGAACGGTGCTGGTCCAGACGATCTGCAGATTCGGAAGCGGACACCATGAGGAGCGTCTGCACGCCTGTGAGAGCCTCGATAGCGGCGGTTTGGTCGCCGTAGCTGAAAGGGTGGACGGAGCTATGGGGCAACTGCGGCGCCTTTGCGGGCGTACGGGCCAGCAGCCGCTGTGCGACACCGTGGGCAGCAAGTTCGTTGGCGATATATCCGCCAAGGACACCTGTTACGCCGGTAACTGCGATACTCGCGCCGGTGGTGTTGTTCATGAACAAATCCTTTCCTACCCGGCCACTAATTGACCGTTCGCTATGGACGACACCGCCATCCTATCGGGTGCTATCTGTCCGGCGCGCGGGCAGTAGATAGCTCAGCGTACTCATCGATTACGGCGGCCGCACGGTGGTAATTGGCCGGGGTGCTCTCAGGAGTTGACGCCGGTGACCATTTTTCCTGTTTCCTCGTCTGCATCTTTCGGCTTAATGCCAGTAAACTTTGATGAGCCATCAAGAAATGGCATCAAAATCTTTTCGCGAGAGTGAACAATAATATGGGCGTTAACCGTGTACTGGGTCTGGGGCTTACGGCTATTTTGACTCTCGGGCTTGGTGCTCCAGCTATAGCGGCTGCACCGCTACAGCCGGCCACCGTATTTGCAAGTACGGTGGCCACAGCAAAGATCATCAAAAAGACTAAGGCAAGCCTGACGATGCGTAAGACCGCGTCAAGCAGGGCAGCGTCGGTGCTCGTAATTCCCAAGAACACCACACTGAACGTTTCGCGGAGCAGCTCCGGCTGGGACCAAGTCAGCTACAAAAGCAAAATCGGGTGGGTCCCGGCTCAGCAACTGACACCAGTCAAAGCCCAGACGCAAGCAACGCCAAAAACCGTTGTCTATCGCTACCTCAAATCATTCCAGTCGTTGCGGCAGAAACCTTCGGCAGCGTCTGCCTCGCTGACCGGGGTCATCCGCAAAACTAAGGTTCAACGTCTAGGCTCCTCCGGATCATGGACGCGCATCAAGGTCGGACGAAGCATCGGATTTGTTCCCACAAATCAGCTATCCTCGGCGATGCCGGCGGCTGTCTACAAGTATTCGAAAGCCAAGCAGCCTCTATTCCAGAAGAACTCGAGCAATTCGAAGAGATTGGCTACTGTCGCCTCTGGCGCCAAAGTTGAATGGTTCCGCACTTCCGGTAGCTGGGCTCATGTCTCGGTGTCGGGGACAAAGGGATGGATCTCGGCTGCAAAGCTCAGTAGTACAAAGCCGGATACCACCAAGATCATCGGCTCACGCTGGCTCATCGCGGACACGGTGCTTCGCGAGGGCAATTGGAACAAGACTAGATCTTTGGGCACCTTAAGAGCCGGAGAAAAACTCGGCCTGGTTCTCACCAAGGGGTCATGGAGCAAGATTCGGACAACTCGCGGCATCGGGTGGGTCCCAACAGCAAATCTGACAAGCAGAACGTTCAAAGCAATCCCCGCCACCCCACGGTGGGTCCTAAAGAATACAACACTGCGTACCGGAGCTTCCAGCAGCACGGCAAAAAAGGCAACGGTGCTTGCCCGCGAAAAGGTGACTTTGTACGGCACCTCAAATGGCTGGTCCCGCGTCAAAACCTCGAAGGGTTTTGGCTGGATTTCTTCGAAGGATCTCTCGGCGAACAAACCCGTGTCCGACGTGTTGAAGGGCAACCGGTGGGCCATTAGTTCGGTAGCGGTCCGGGCCTCCACCTCGTCAACAGCAAAATCTTTAGGGACGATTCGCCCCGGCAGCAAAGTAGGGTTCTATCGCAGCAGCGGCTCTTGGTCAAAGATCAAAACCGGACAGGTTATCGGCTGGGTGCCAAGTTCTACGCTGATCGACAAGACCTATGCCCCGCTGAATAACGTCAAACGCTGGGCAACTACCAACGTGAATCTGCGTGAAGGCGGATCCACCTCATACCGGTCTTTAGGCGTCATTCCCAAAAATCAGCAAGTCACCGCGCACGGAACAGCTAACGGGTGGACTCGAATCACCACTGCGCAAGGTGTCGGATGGGTCAGCTCTGCCTACGTGACGTCCAATCCTCCTAAAGCACCGGTTCCCGACAAGCAGCAGGTATTCCGGTGGACTACGGCGAACGTGAACCTACGAGCCGGCGGCGGAGTTGAGCACCGAAGCCTAGGCGTAGTGCCCATGGGCGAGAAGGTCACCTTCCTCAAGATGAGCAATGGCTGGTCGCAGATCAAATCTTCTCAAGGCACAGGGTGGGTCAGCGCCAAATACCTGGCTACTAAAGCGCCAGTGAGTCTGCATCCCGATGCGCAACGCGTGCTCAAGGCAATCGACCATCGTTTCGGTGACACCGTGAGCAATATCCATACCATCAGGAGCGGGTCAGTGGGGCACAGCGCAGGCAAGGCAGTTGACCTGATGATCCGGGATTACAAGAACAAGAACCGTATTGCCCAGGGCGACCAGATAGCCCAGTTCTTGCTCGATAACCGGGAACAGCTCGGCGTGTATTACCTCATCTGGCAGGACCAAATTTGGTTGCCAGGTTCGGGGTGGAACGAATACTCAGCTTCGGGTAAATACGGGACGCAGTTCACCAATAATTGGAATGACACCACCAAGCACATGGACCATATCCATGTTGAGGTCTATGGCGATTCCGGGTCCGATGGCCGGCTGGACCTGAGCGCACTGGGGCACTGAATTCGGCTGAAGGGCTAAGCCGCGACGTTGGCTGCCCCGTGGGGTACCAGCTCCAGGATGCGCAGCGGATGTCCTGCGTTTGCAATCGTCCGCCTTGGGTTTCCCAAGGGCCGGTCCGATGGCAGCTATGGGCAGTGAACGCCCGTCCAAAAGAGCGGTAGTCCGAAATTTCGGACTGAATTGGCCCCGGGTGCTAGTGAGCAGGTCGTGGATCTGATCTGCTGGTGACATGGAGAAAAATGCGTCGCATGCCAAGGTACAGGTAGACCGGCCAGCTGCACCCTGGGGTGGTCGCATCGACGGGACCGGCGCCGAGCACCTGCGCTGGCACCAGCACGTGCACACCGGGGAGATTTCCGCTTTGGAGACCGGCGCCAGCCTTCGGCCGGCATCCTTGCTGGGGTTCGCCTCGGACGCAGGCGTACTGCGAAATCAGGGGCGGACCGGCGCAGCCAACGGCCCGCAGGCGTTGCGCGCAGCTTTAGGCTCGCTGGCGGTTCACCACCCACGTGCCGTGCATGATGCGGGGGACATTGTGGTGCTCGGTGACGAACTCGAATCAGGCCAGGTTCGACTGGCCCAGGCGGTGTCGGCGCTGCTGAACGCCGGCACGATGCCGGTAGTGCTTGGCGGAGGGCACGAGACCGCCTACGGATCGTTTAGCGGACTCTTTGATCATTTTCGCGCACAACCCGGCACGCGCATTGGAATCTTGAACTTGGACGCTCATTTTGACCTGCGTAGCGCACCGCGCCGGAGCAGCGGGACACCGTTCAAAGATATCGCCAATGATATGCAAGCGGCCGGACAAGATTTTAACTACGCCGTCATTGGCATCAGCGAAGCAAGTAATACCCCGGTGCTCTTCGACCAGGCTCAGGGGCTTGGGGTCCAATATCTTGTAGATGAGCAATGCGGCGCGGGGAATCTGGGAACGGTCATCGAGTTTGTTCGTGGGTTCCTGGATTCCGTTGACCAGCTGTATCTGACCATTGACCTTGATGTTCTGCCAGCCGCGACTGCCCCGGGGGTCAGTGCGCCGGCAGCCTACGGGGTGCCCTTGGAGGTTATCCACGCGGTGTGCCGCTACGTTGCGGACAGCGGAAAACTTGGACTTGTTGACGTGGTGGAGCTGAACCCGAGCTTTGATATCGATGCGCGTACCGCGCGTACCGCTGCCAGACTCATCCATACCTTGATCGGCACTTAGCAGGCGCACGCATTTCGCACCGATTGTGACATCAAGCTTGAATGTTTGACCCCTCAAACATTATGCTGTGTAAAAGCGGATTTCTCGCGGGCAGTCAAAGTGAAATGGTGTGAGCAACGGTGCAAGCAGCAAAAGGTC
>DNHA01000240.1:0-3114 GCA_003486025.1 Micrococcaceae bacterium
CGTGAGTGCAGAATAACTCTGATCACGGGCCGCGTTGATATGTGGTCTCGGGGACTAGCCGATCTGCAACTCGCCCATTTCGTCCCAGTCCTCGCCATCGACCTTGCGCGAAATGATCTTCGGAGTCTCGACAAGCAACGGACGCATGGATTCCAGGCCGGCTGCGAAGTGTTCCGAGTTAACGTGAGCTGAGGCTGCTTCGTCATCGCGGAAGGCCTCGACAAGAACGTACTCGTTCGCGTCTTCGACACTGCGTGACCAGTCAAACCACATGTTGCCTGCTTCGGCACGGGTGGCCTCGGTGAACTGTGCAACGTGGGACATGAAGTTCTCGGAAAACTCCGGCTTTACCTGATATTTAACGACAATGAAGTACATGTACGTCAGTCTAGCGATTTGCCTGAGATTTTGGATTGAAGTCGGATGAATTCTTGGTCACGCTTGGGCATGCCCTCGATCACCAAATCATATGAGTCTTCAATCAGTTCTCGCATATGCTCGGTTTCCAGCCCCGGAAGCAACGAATTCCAGTGCTTTTTGCTCATATGATATCCGGGGATAATCTGCTCATATTCGCTTCGCAATTGATCTGAAATAGCTGGTTCGCATTTCAAGTTCAATAACAGCTCACCGTCGCGTTCCATCAGCAATCCGAACATTTTTGCTTTTGCGCGATCACGGCCAGCTATCTTGAAAACGGTGAAACCGTCGCCGAAGGGAAAATCTTCAAAAGCTCCGGGCAGCTCCAGGCATAGGGCACGCCACCGCTCATGAAGTACTTCGAGCGATTCTTCTGGCATCAAATGTCCTTCAGGGGTAAGGCCTGGCTACTGCTTTTACCGTATCAAGATGGCTGGTCTAGCATCCACTAGCTCAAAGGTTTAGAGCAACGGATATTCAATTTTTGGGCAGGTATCCATGACTATGTCGAGCCCTGCATCTTTGGCACGTTCGGCGGCTTGCTCATCGATAACCCCCAGCTGCATCCAGATAGCCTTTGCACCGACCGCGATTGCTTGGTCCACAATATCGCCGACTTTATGCGAATTCACAAAACAGTTCACCACGTCGATTGGTCCGGGAATCTCGTCGAGTCTCGCATAGCCTTTTTCCCCAAGCGCATCTTCGGCACGTAGCGAGACTGGAACGATTTCCATGCCTAGGTCATCGCGCAGATACTTAGCAATTGAGGGCGCCACCCGATGCGGGTTTGCGCTCAGTCCCACGACCGCCCATCGTGCAGGGGTGGTCAATAATTTCCGAATTATTGCCGGATCGTTGACATGTTTGTTGCTCATGCTCGCCACCCTACCGTGCCCGGCCAAGCGACCGAAGCTTTGGAAAGAATTCTCGCGAGATCGGCATGTGGCGGTGATTCGCAGTCCCCCATTGCACCGCGAATCACCGCCACTACCGGAGCAGTCGCCTTACCGCACCTGGTGGAGATCTTTTTCCAGATTGGTGGCCGACAAATCACCGAAGAAACCACGGTACTTGGCCGCCGGGTGGTTTTCTGGCAACTTGTCTCCCCTGCCGAAAACCTTCTGACGCAAGCTGCCCGGAGCGTATTCGGTCTGGGCCAATCCGCGGCGTTGCAATTCGGGAAGTAGCCCCTCAATGAAATTGTCATAAGATCCAGGCAGGATATGGTTCATGACATTCAGTCCGTCAATCCCGGCATCCTGCCATTCAAGCAGCTTCTCGGTGATCTGTTCGGGGGTTCCCACAATTTGTTGCGCCTTCGCCCGGTAATGTGCGAGGTCGCGCAAGGTTGGGTTACGTCCCGGGGTAGAGGCCAACGCGGCCTCCAATACGCCCTGAGCACCCTCCGTTTTAACGTTGCCGAGCGGCGTATCCAAATCCAGTCCACCTAGATCCACGCCAATGCCGCCACCGATATGGGCAATGATTGCGTGTGGGTCAAGATACTGGTCGTATTCAGCTTCCAAGGCCTTCGCTTCAGCCTCGGTAGAACCCACCACGAAGGACAGGCCCGCGAAGACCTTAAGATCGTCACGGCTTCGACCAGCAGTATGCAGATTTTGAGTCAGGCCGGCGACTTTCTTGGCTACATATTGTGGATGCGGTGCGAATAAGAATGTGGCTTCGGCATGGGTGGCAGCAAATTGGCTTCCGCGCGGTGAAGAGCCCGCTTGGAAAATGAACGGTGTGCGCTGTGCGCTAGGGAGCGCCTGATGCGGACCGTCAATTGAATAGATTTCACCGCGGTGATTGATCTTGTTGATCCGCGCAGGGTCAGCATAAAGTCCGGATTCCTTGTCGGCTTTCAACGCGTCGTCTTCCCAGGATCCCTCCCAGAGTTTGTACGCGGCGTCAACGTACTCTTCGGCCCAGTCATACCGGTCGTCATGGGCCATAAGGTTTTTCGCACCAAAATTTCGGTGTGTATTTTCAAGAACGCTAGTCACGATGTTCCAGGCCACGCGTCCCTGAGAGAGGTGGTCCAGGGTAGAAATCTGCCGCGCGAATTGGAACGGGTGGGACTGCACCACAGAACTAGTCATGGCCAGACCAATATCCTTGGTCGTCGCCGACAATGCCGAAAGCAAAACCATCGGGTCGTGGCTTGGAATCTGCATGCCTTTACGGACCAGTGAAGCCCACCCTCCCTCATGGTCCGCATAGAGCCCAGCCACGTCGGCAAAAAAGAGGTTGTCGAATTTAGCGTCTTCCAGCTTCTTGGCCAGATCCACCCAAAGTCCAAGTTCGTGGAAGCGATCCTGCTGCGCGTCTGGGTGACGCCACATTCCACCGAGAATATGGCTCGAGGTGTTCATCAAGAATGCCGAAAGGATGAAACGGGGTCGCGAGTCGAATGTACCCATGTTATTTTGCTCCTTTGGCGTCGCCAATTGAATTAAGACCTGTAGGAATGGTGCCGTTGATAAAGTAGTCGCCCACTGCGCGAGCTTTGAACGCGACAGGATTATGGGTGGCGACCGTGCGTGCATTGCGCCAGAAACGATCCAACGACTTGCTGGTAGAGACCGCCGAAGCTCCTGTCACGTCAAAGAGCTCACTGGTCGCATCAAGCACAAGCTTGGGTGCAGCAACGTGTGCCTGTTGGACCGCTAGTTCGGCACGAAGGTAAGC
>DNHA01000240.1:3175-9563 GCA_003486025.1 Micrococcaceae bacterium
CTGCGGCGTAGACGTTAGCAGCAAGCCGCCCCACCAGTTCTTGAATCTGCGGATCGTTGCGGAACAGCTCGCCCGATCCAGTGTTGAAAGTGCGGGTGCGTGTTGCCACGATACGTGCGGCCTCGTTGCGTGCGGCTTTGCCGATCCCAACTAGGACTGCCAGCAAGCAGAGCTGGAAGAAGGCAGGCTCCAGGGTGGACGCCACCTTACGCTGCAGGATATTTGCATCCTCTACTGGAACATTGATGAAAATACCTGTCCCGGTACCGGTTAATGGCTGGCCGAAACCGTCCCAGTCATCCAGGATCTCCACGCCTTTGCTATGGCGATCAACAATTGCATACTGACGCCCTTCGACTCCGTCGGTGGAGGCCATGACCACCACCCAGTCGGCAAAAATTGATCCGGTCGTGTAGTACTTTTCGCCGTTCAGCACCCATCCTGCGGAGGTCTTTTTTAATCGCGTATTGGTAGTGCCTAGCGCGTTGCCGCCACGCTCGGTGGCAGCGTTGCCGAAGATCTGTCCTGCAAGTACCCGAGGGAACCAGCGATCCTGAAATTCTTGGGGCTGCAAGGCGATAGTTTCAACAAACGAGAAGTGGCTACGCAGCAGATGGGCAACGTTCGAATCAGCGGCGGCAAGTTCAATCAACAGGCGGAAAAGCTGTTCGTGGCTCACCGGATCGCCGCCATGGCTGCGTGGTACACGCAGCGTAGTGAAGCCTGCATCTTTGAGCCAGCCAACCTGTTCGAAGGGAAGTACACGCTGCTGCTCACGTTGTGTGGCGCCCTCAGCAATGCGGTCAAAAACCGGGCTAAACCGTTCAAACAGATGTTGATAGGTAGCTTCGGGGCTCAAGATTTCGGTGAAGTTAATACTCATGGGCTTCTCTTCTCTAAAAATGTATCGGTGCAGCGAAGTTCTGATCTCTACGCGCGGCGCAGGTGTGCAAGCTCGCGCAGCTTCTGCCCGGGATTTGCCGCCAGCAAGGTACGCGTGTATTCGTGGGTCGGGTTGGAAAATACTTGATCAACAGTTCCTGTTTCCACCAGTTCTCCTTGACGCATTACTCCAACGTGGTGGCTGATGCGTTCGACCACGTGCAGGTCATGAGAGATAAACAAATAAGTCAATTGTTGTTCACTCTGGAGCCGTTCAAGCAGTGTCAGGATCTGTTCCTGGGTTAACACATCCAGCGCGCTGAGCGCTTCGTCAAGTACGAGAATCTTTGCTCCACTGGCCAGCGCACGAGCAATGGCCACACGTTGGCGTTGACCGCCCGATAGTTCCGGCGAGCGCTTTTCGGCAAGTTCTGGTGCAAGATTTACCTGCCCCAGCAACTCGCTGACACGCGCTTCGCGCCATTGAGCATCGCCAAGTTTGTAATTGCGCATCGGCTCGTCGATGATCGCGCGGACCGTTTGGCGTGGGTCCAACGCTGAGTCGGGGTTTTGATAGACCAGCTGTGCCTGACGCCAGAGCTCATAACGTCGTTTACCGCTGATCGATGACACATCTTCGCCGTTGACCTCGACGCTGCCGTGGCTTGATGCGAGTAATCCCATGATGATTTTTGCGGTAGTGGATTTGCCCGATCCAGATTCTCCAACGAGTGAGAAGGTGGTTCCGCGAGCTACTTCAAAACTGACGTGGCTCACCGCCTTATGAGTATTTGAACCGCGGCCGAATTCTTTTCCCAGGTTCTTAACCTGTATGGCAACGTCTTGGTTTTCGCTGAACTCACGGCGCTGATTGTTTGCGTAAGCCTGGTCTAGCAGAGCCTTGGTGTAATCATTGGTACTAGCCGAGATCAGCTCACTTACCGACCGGTCTTCGAGCACCTTGCCGCCGTTCATCACCAGTATTCGGTCTGCAATATCTGTGGCTACAGCAAGGTCATGGGTAACAAAAAGGACGGTCGTTCCTTTCTGCCTCGCAAGGGACACAAACACTTCAAGTACGGTGCGCTGCACCGTGACATCCAATGCGCTGGTTGGCTCATCCGCGATGAGCAACTGCGGATTCAGCGCGAAGGCGATAGCGATCAGCACTCGCTGTTTAAGTCCCCCGGATAGTTCGTGCGGGTACTGGTCCAATCGCTGTTCTGCTCGGTCGACTCCGACGCTTGCCAGCAATTCGATGGCCTTTTCACGCCATTGTTTTTTGGGTACCGAACGTTTCGGATGCAGGCGGAACACTTCAATCAGCTGCGATCCGATGGTCTGTACCGGGTCGAGCGATGCCCCCGGATCCTGTGGGACCCAGCCGATGCCCGCTCCACGGATCTCACTCCACTGGCCAAGATCTAACGTGGTGACCTCGGTTCCTCCGAAACGGATGCTGCCTGAGGTTTTGGCGTTATCTGGAAGCAGGCCAATCAGCGCCTTGGCAAGTGTGGATTTTCCGGAACCAGATTCACCGACAATCGCTACAATTTGTCCTGCGGGAATTTCTAAGTTGATGCCTTTCACCGCGTGGGTTCCCTGCGCATAGCGAACAACCAGGTCCTCGATGCGCACTACCGGTTGAGCGTGCTGCGTAGCAGTCATAGTCTGCCCCCTTTACAAGTTATATGCGGGTTAGAAGCGGAAGGTCTTGCTGATGGCCCGGCCAAGCGTTGCCGTGAGCATGACGGCAGCAACAATAACCAGTCCAGGAAGGGTGGTCAGCCACCAGGCCACGGTAAGGTACTGGCGTCCTTCGGATACCAGCAGTCCCCATTCGGGAGTCGGCGGTGGCGAGCCGAAGCCCAAAAAGCCCAGCCCGGAAATCGCTAGAATTGCCGCTCCGAGATCAACCGCCAGAAGAGCGAGGACCGGGCCGATCACGTGCGGAAGGATGTGACGGCGCAATACGCTGAAGTAGCCGCCCCCGCTCATCAATGCCGCCTGGACAAAGTCACGTGCGCGCACACGCAGCACCTCGGTGCGGACTAGTCGTGCGAATGCGGCGATCGAGGCAATGCCCACGCCGAGACCCAACGAGAAGGGGCCGGGTTCGGTCGCGGTGACAAGAATCAGTGCAATTAAAAAGGCTGGAATCGCCAGTACCATGTCGACAAAGCGCATCGCCGCCGAGTCTGCAAAACGACCGGCGGTGGCCGCCAACAGGCCAAGTACGCTACCGACCACACTGCCGATCAGACAGGCCAGGCCAGCGGTCATCAGGGTTTGGCTGGTTCCATGCACCACACGGGCGTATACGTCACGGCCCAGATGATCTGTACCGAACGGGTGGGCCATCGAGGGTGCCGAGAGTTTCTCTTGTGGAACACCGGTAATCGGGTCCGAGCCGGTGAACAGGCCAGGCAGCAAAGCCCACGCCACGAGGACCGCAAGGGGAATGAGCACCCACCAAGTGCCCATCCACGCGCGCACCTTGCTCCCGGTTGTCACTCTTGGCTCTGGGCTTTGTGGCGCCGTGGTTGTGGAACTCAGGGCCACATCGTTGTTAGTTCGTTCGGTCAATAGACTCATGATTGTTTCCTCATCCCTTAGGCGACTAGCGCGCGGGGCGAGCCCGCGTGGGCGGTAATGATGCGTGGATCAAGCTTCGGATGGATGAGGTCAACGAGCAGGTTCACCGCGGTGAATGCCACAGCCGTGAGCAAAACCAGCCCTTGCACCAACGGAATATCTTGTACGGTGACCGCTTGCAACACCAGCTGCCCCAAGCCAGCACGGGCGAAGACGGTCTCGGTGATGACCGATCCAGCCAGCAGCGTGCCCACCGTAATTCCCGCAATGGATAGTGCCGACGGTGCCGCATTTTTCAGGGTGTGGCGGTAGAAGATCCAGGATTCGCTGGCTCCCTTAGCTCTCAGCACATCAACAAATGGCTGCTGGTTCACTTCCTGCACACTTTTGATCAGCACCTGCGCTATGGGTGCACTGAGGTGAATTGCTAAGACGATGATGGGCACCGCCAACGCGAGCGGTGAGCCGTCGGGGAATAAGGACATCACACCGAGCTGAACAGCGAGGATCTGCAGCAGCACCAACCCAAGCCAGAAAACGGGAATTGAAATCATCAACGGCGGCAAGTTGAGCAACGCTTTGCGCACTGTACTGTTGCGCGTCAGGCTAGCTGCCGCGGTCAAGAGCACCGCGAGCGCAATGGCCAAGACGAAGGCACTACCGGCGAGGATCAAGGTCGATCCGATGACCTCACCGATGCGGGTGGATACCGCTGAACCCGAGGATAACGAATACCCCAAGTCTCCGGTGATTAGCCCTCCCAGCTGATTGAGATACTGAACGATCAGCGGCTGGTCATATCCGTAGTAGGCCTTCATTTGCGCGATGGTGGCCGGATCAGCGGAGGAGTCTGCGGAAAGGAAAATTGTCACCGGGTCGTTCGGCAGCGCCTGCACCGCCAGAAATACTGCGGTGTAGGCCAGCAGAATCACCAGTAGTGCCTGCCCTATGCGTTTAGCGATGTATCCACCCATGATGTGTTTCCTTAACCGTTGCTCTTCCAAGCACCTTGGAAGATTGGTGCTGTGCCGGAGGTGAAGTCGATATGCGCGTCTTTATTGGCGCCGTAGACCTGAACTTCATCCCACAGCACGAGGGTCAGCGCCTTGTCGAGTACCAGCTCACGCTGTTCTTCTTCCACCAGTTTCAGGTGGTCTTCCTCGGTGGTTGCCGCCTGCTCGCGGGTGAACAGCTCGTTCAGTTCCTTGTCTGCATTTAAGGTCTGGATATTAGTCGCCGGTGCGTAAACCGGCCCCAGGCCTCCATAAGCAAACTGCCGGGTTCCGAAGAATTCGATCTGATCATCAACCATGGCGTTGGTGAGGAAAGAATTATCTGCAGCACGGTTCACCAGTTGAACACCGATCTGGCGCCATTGCTGTTCGATCAGCTCGAAGGCAGGCTTAATGACTACAGAGTTATTCGAGCTGGCTACGGTGATTTCAAGTTTCTTGCCGTCCTTTTCACGGATCCCATCCGTACCCACCTTCCAGCCAGCCTCCTCGAGCAACAACTNNCGAATCCCGTCCGCACCTACTTTCCAGCCCGCTTCCTCGAGCAACGACTTGGATTTTTCCGGGTTATAGCCAAGCTCTGCGGAAAGGTCCACAAATCCGGGAGCCTGATGATTGAGGATCGAACCGGCGAGGACATAGCTGTCCGAAAGCACCGTGTCCTTCAACGCCTGCCGGTCGATACCGACCTGCAAGGCCTGGCGCACCTTCGGATCATCCAGCTTGCCCGAGCCGATGCGTACCGCTGCGTGATTGGTTGTCAGATCGATGCCCTGCGCGGCCAATACCTGGCCACCGCTGGCGCTGAGCACATCCTCGTCTACCGGCTGCAGCCCGCGGACCAGATCAACCTGGCCTGATTGTGCGGCACCAGCACGGTGAGCCACCTCGGGCAGGTATTTGATCACCAGCTTTTCCAAATAGGCGTCGCCCTGGTTTGCTGCGGTTTCTGGTGCCCAGGCGTAATCGTCCCGGCTGGTGAAGACAACTTCTTCATCTGCTTTTTCGGATTCAAAGACAAACGGGCCGGAACCTACAATTTTCCCGATTGCTGTTTGTCCTGCGTTATCCAGCTTCAGGGTCTCCGGGGAGACTAGCCCGGCAGTAACCGAAGTCGTCGCACGGAGGAAGTTTGCATCCGGACGCTTCAGGGTCACCTTAACTTTGTTCGTGCCAACAACTTCGGAGGCTTTGTAAGCGGCGAAATCTACGTTGGGCTGAATCTGTGCGGATTTAATTCCCAAGCCCAGGGCATCTAGGTTCTTCTGCACGGCTTTGGCGTCCAGAGCCGTGCCATCAGAAAAAGTTACACCGTCGCGGATAGTAAAGGTGAATTCCGTTTGCGCCTTATTTGCGGTGAATGCCGAGGCTATCCAGCCAACGACTTTCCCGGATTCAACGTCGAAGTAAGTCAAACGGTCCAGAACCGAGTTGAGCACATTGGCTTTCTCATAGAATCGTGCGGCCTGGGTCTGCCAGTTATTAATCGGGGTGACTTCCGCGAAGGTGAAAGTTCCGCCTTCCACCGGGGTTCCACTATCTGCTGCCGTCGCAGGGTCGGAGGTCTGACCGGTTGCGTTGCTTCCGCCGCAGGCCGTCAAGGTTAATCCGACTGCTGCCAGCAACGCAGCGGTCTTTAGACCAAGGTTCTTATTACGCACTTTCTGGTGTTCCTCTCGGTAAGTTCCCGAGGATTACGCCGAGATCCTGGCCCTACCGCAAGGTTGCGGGACGGGAGAAGACAGACTTCTCCCTGTGTGGACCGTTGCGAAATCTAGCAATCTCCATCGGTCCTGGCCTTAGCACCGCTCCTTGAAAGGACGGTTGCTGCGACGTCAACGAGGCAGGTCTCTCAGTCGCTCTGGATGGTTAGCATTCGGTGTGTTTTCCGAATAATT
>DNHA01000270.1:0-1872 GCA_003486025.1 Micrococcaceae bacterium
GTTCGGAGCCTGGAAATCATGGGTGATCACCGCACGAGCATCGGCGCCGGGCAGCAGGTCCACCCCGTGAAGCAATCGCAGGGAACGCGGTACGAGTAGCCGAACTTGCGCCTGCGGGTCATTTAAATCCAAGACGCTGGTCTCGGCGTATTCGGAGTTGCCGCTGGAAATCAAAAGCTGCTGGTGGTCGGTGCTCAGCTCAAAGCCGAGCCACATGCCCGGGTCATCTTCTTGGAAGATGACCGTATCGGTGGCTGGGTCGGTCCCCAATTTATGGGCGCGCACCTGATGCGGGCGCCAGGTGTCATCAACCACCAGGTAGTACACGGTGGACGAGTCCGGGGAGAAGGCCAGGCCATAGAACACGCCTTCGATCACGTCGGGGAGCAGCTGGCCGGTTTCCAGATCCTTGAGGTACAGGGTGAAGCGTTCATCTCCCTGGGTGTCGATGCAATAGGCCAGCAGATTGCTTGGCTCATTGATGGCCATCCCGCCCAGCGAGAAGAACGACTGGCCTTCTGCCAGCTCGTTGCCGTCGAGCAGTGTCTGCTCGCCTGCCAGCGGCTCTACCGGATCGATTTCCGGTGGCGTCCAATCTGCGCGTGGATCAGCGGAATCCTCGGCCTTGACGCGGCACTGGATGGTGTATGGCTTGCCCTCGACAGAGCGGGTGTAGTACCACCAGCCGCGGCGGCGCGTGGGAACCGACAAGTCGGTTTCCACGGTGCGTGCCTTGATTTCTTCGAAGATATCAGCGCGCAGCTGCTCTTGATCTGAGGTGACTGCGTCGGTGTACGAATTCTCGGCTTTCAGGTGGTCAAGAACCTGTTTGCTGGTCTTTTCACGCAACCATTCGTAGTTGTCGGTGAATGAGTCGCCGTGGAATTCGCGGGTCGTTGGAATCTTTGCAGCCAGCGGTGCGCCGGCGGCCATCGAATCAGAAGTCATGGATCTATTCAATCCCACGGTGAGCTGTTCTGGGGTTGGCTATGCTCAGCGCGGACAGGATGAGGCCAATAAATTTACCAATTAAGGCGCGGACATGGACGGAAAGGGTGCCAGCTAGGCACTATTGGTCATAGGCTAGCAAGCATAAGAATCGAACTGCATCCGGGGCACAAGGTCCTACTCGCAATAGAAAGTGATTCAGCAGTGAAAAACACACGCAAAACTTTGAGGTCGAGGCGTATAACTCGGTGGATCGCCGCGGTGTCCATCGGTTTCATGGCGCTGGTAGCCGGAGCGCCCGGGGCATTAGCCCAGGGAAATGAAAGCGTTGACGGGCAAACCTACGTTATCGGCACCGATACTACCTTCGCGCCGTTTGAATTCCGCAAGGATGGCAAGCTGACAGGTATCGACATGGACCTGCTCAACACCATCGCCGAAGACCAGGGCTTTAACGTCGAAATCCGTTCCCTGGGCTTCAGCGCCGCATTGCAGGCGCTGTCATCAAATCAGGTTGATGGTGTGATCGCCGGTATGTCAATTACCGACGAACGCAAGGAGATCTATGATTTCTCCGAGCCATACTTCGAATCTGGCATCCAGATGGCAGTTGACCGCGATGATGAAGCGATCAAGGGCTACGAGGACCTGAAGGGGAAGACCGTAGTCGCGAAGACCGGTTCCGAGGGCGAAACCTACGCGAAGTCCATCGCCAAGGAATACGGGTTTACGGTCAAGTCCTTGGACCAATCGGCCACCATGTATGAATCGGTCAAGGCTGGCAGCGCCGTAGCGGTCTTCGACGACTACCCGGTGCTTGCCTATGGCATTGCGCAGAACAATGGTTTGAAGACCGTTACCGATAAGGTCCCTGGCGGCTCTTACGGCTTTGCGGTGAATAAGGGTGAAAACACCGCCCTGCTT
>DNHA01000270.1:1880-12699 GCA_003486025.1 Micrococcaceae bacterium
CTAGCCGAGCTGAAGGCTAACGGCGAATACGACAAGATTCTGAACACCTACCTGGCTGACCCGAGCGAAGCGGTGCCGAGCAACTTCTTCGATCTGGTCGCCAAGTCCTTCCCGGCGCTGATGACCGGCCTGGGCAACACCTTGCTGGTGACCGTGATTTCCTTCGCGGTGGCCATGGTGCTGGGTCTTGCCTTCGGGTTCATGAAGATTTCGGGCAACATTGTGGTGCGCGGAATATCGACCTCGTTCGTCAATATTTTCCGTGGCACCCCGCTGCTGCTCTGGGCGTTCATGTTCTACTTCGGTCTGCCGCAGCTGACCGGCTGGGATGTCAGCATCTGGGTTGCCGGCGTGCTGACCTTGTCGCTGAACTCCGCCGCCTATATTGCCGAGATTGTCCGCGGTGGCATCCAGTCCGTGGATCCAGGGCAGCTTGAGGCTTCGCGTTCGCTGGGCCTTGGCTACGGCAAGTCGATGCAGAAGGTTGTGGTTCCGCAGGCCTTCAAGATGATGACACCGTCATTGATCAACCAGCTGATCATCATGCTCAAAGACTCCTCGTTGCTGCTTGCCATTGGTTTCGGCGAGCTGCTCTACCAGGGTCAGCAGATCTACGCGGCGAACTTCCGAGTCACCGAGACTCTGGTTATCGTCGGCTTCATTTACTTCGTCGCCATCATGGCCCTGACCAAATTGGCAAACTTTGCCGATCGGAGGTTTAACAAATGAGCACCGTAAGCGAAAAAACCACGACCTCCAAGATCCAGGTCAAGGAGCTGCGCAAGTCCTTTGGGGCAAACGAGGTTCTGCGGGGGATCAACCTGGATGTGGCAGAGGGTGAAGTAGTTTGCGTAATCGGGCCTTCGGGTTCGGGAAAGTCCACGCTTCTGCGCTGCCTGAACAAGCTGGAAGAGATCACCGCCGGCAAGGTGGTTGTTGACGGTTTTGATGTCACCGATCCAAAGGTTGATATCAACGAGGTCCGTCGCCACGTGGGCATGGTCTTCCAGCATTTCAACCTGTTTCCGCATATGTCGGTCGCGGAAAACATCATGCTGGCTCCGGTGGAGCTCAAGAAGATGAACCGCACCGAGGCGCGAGCCAAGGCCGAAGAGCTGTTGACCCGTGTGGGATTGTCCGACAAGGCCAACGCACGTCCTGCTTCCTTGTCCGGTGGACAGAAGCAGCGCGTGGCTATCGCCCGTGCGCTGGCGATGTCTCCTGGAATCATGCTCTTTGATGAGGCAACCAGCGCGTTGGACCCGGAGATGGTCGGCGAGGTCTTGCAGGTCATCAAGGAACTGGCGGATTCTGGCATGACGATGGTGTTGGTCACACACGAGATGGGATTCGCCCGCGAAGTGGGGGACCGCGTGGTCTTCATGGACGGCGGCGTCGTGTGTGAAGAAGGCAAGCCGGAAGAACTGTTCGGCAACCCCCAGCAGGAACGTACCCGGGATTTCCTTTCCAAGGTTCTCTAGGACTTTCTCGACGTGAGCGTAGTTTCGGTCCGCCCCAACCCATCTGAAGAAGAGATGAGTTGGGGCGGACCTTTTTGAAGCCGCGAAGAGGTGCACGGCAGGGCGGGAGGCACCGGCCTGTGCCGGTGAAGATCGTTGAGCCATGCAACATTAGTTGAAGATTCAAGTAATTTATTCTAGGGTGTAACTCGGAGCTCGCGCCGAACTATCGGCCGCGACGCTAATCATTCGATATCCGTTGCTATGCGGATCTACTGACCAGGAGTCACCTATATGAACACTTTCATCGAGAACCCCCGCCTGCAGACCGCTGCGCGCACCTTGCTGCGCTTGGCCTTTGGTGACCTTTTCTTGGCCCATGGTTGGCAGAAGTTCTTCCAGTTCACCATCGAGGGCACCACCGCCGCTTTCGGTCAGATGGGCGTACCTGCCGCTGGGCTTATCGCTCCGGTAGCCGCAACCCTTGAAATCGTTGGCGGCATCGCTATTATTCTGGGGCTGTTGACCCGGGTATTCGCCGGCCTGCTGGGTGTCCAGATGGTCGTAGCGCTATTCATGGTGCACGCACCGGCCGGAGTCTTCATCGAAAATGGCGGCATTGAACTTGTCCTGGCATTGACTGCTGGTGCGTTGGCACTGTTCCTCGTGGGACCGGGGCGCATTTCCCTGGACGCACTGCTCTTCAAGAACAAGCAGGCCCACAAGGTCCTCGTCAACGCATAATCCTCGCGTAGAGGCGCGCGCTGCGAGCCTCACGGGTAATTAGAAGTCCCCTGGCGTCATCCCATTCTGCGGGTGAAGCCAGGGGATTTCTGCGTTTCCAGAGAAGGGATTCTAGCGCTGGCGACTCCAGTTTTAGCCGGCCGCGGCGCAAGAAGTGGCATCTGCGGCGGGAGCCGAGTAGCTCGCCGGTGTGCCCGGGACGGGGGATGCGAAGCGTTTGTGCCCAAGCATGACGCGTGCGGTTGACGTGATCGGCAGCACCCTCATATACTGAACGAACGGTCAGTATGTAAATTAATTTTCAGTGAGGTGAACCATGGCCCCGACCACACCGCAGGAGCCGGGACTAAGTGCCGTCCCAAGCTATGAAGAGCAGCAATCCCAGTCGCGTTTCGATGCCCTGATTGGCGACGATTCCCGGATTGAGCCCCGGGATTGGATGCCAGAGCCATACCGCAAGACGCTCACCCGCCAGATCTCCCAGCACGCACACTCCGAAATCATCGGAATGCAGCCGGAGGCCAACTGGATCACCCGTGCTCCATCACTGAAGCGTAAGTCCATTTTGATGGCCAAGGTCCAGGACGAAGCCGGTCACGGACTCTACCTGTATTCGGCTGCCGAAACCTTGGGCACCGAGCGCGATGAGCTCAACGACCAGCTGCTGACCGGACGCGCCAAATACTCCTCCATTTTCAACTACACCGCACGCAACTGGGCAGATATGGGCGCCATCGGCTGGCTTGTTGATGGTGCAGCCATCGCCAACCAGGTGCCGCTGTGCCGCGCCTCCTACGGTCCATACGGCCGTGCCATGGTGCGAGTGTGCAAGGAAGAATCATTCCACCAGCGTCAGGGATTCGAAATCCTGCTCTCGCTCTCCCGCGGCACCGAGAAGCAGAAGAAGATGGCCCAGGATGCAATCAACCGCTTCTACGAGCCATCGCTGATGATGTTCGGCCCACCAGATGACCAATCGCCAAACTCGGCACAGTCCATGGCGTGGAAGATCAAGCGCTTCTCCAACGACGAACTGCGCCAGCGCTTCGTCGGAATGATCGCCGAGCAGGTCAAGGTCTTGGGCCTGACCCTGCCGGACGAGAACCTGCACTTCGACGAAGAGAAGAAGCAGTGGATCCACAAGGATCTGAACTGGGATGAATTCATGAACGTCATCAAGGGCAATGGCCCAGCCAACGCCCAGCGACTCGAACGTCGCCGCGAGGCCCACCGCGAAGGTGCCTGGGTCCGTGAAGCCGCTACCGCTTACGCCGCAAAGCAAGAACAAAGTGAGGTTGCCTAGCATGAGCCAAAAGAGCAATTGGCCCCTGTGGGAAGTATTCGTCCGTTCCGCCCGAGGACTTTCACATGTCCACGCAGGATCGCTGCACGCACCGGATAAAGAGATGGCACTGCGCAATGCGCGGGACCTCTACACCCGCCGCAATGAAGGCGTCTCCCTGTGGGTAGTGCGTTCCACCGACATCATCACCTCTGACCCGGATAGCAAGGATGCGTTCTTCGAATCCCCGCAGGGCAAGGACTACCGCCACGCGACCTATTACAAGGCCAGCGAAGGAGTGAAGCACCTGTGAACCACGAAGAACTTGACGCATCGCTGGACAGCTTCGGCGACGCGCTGGCATCAGCCACTCGGGTCACCCCGGGTAACGCACTGCGTCCGGAAGATATCGCCGTTGCCGGTGCCAAGCCAAGTGACCAGGTCGCACAGTATGCGCTGCACCTAGGCGATGACGCACTCATCTTGGCTCAGCGTCTGTCTCACTGGATCTCCCGCGCCCCGGAAATCGAAGAAGACATTGCCCTGGGCAATATCGCCCTGGACGTCCTGGGACACGCACGTTCCTTCTTGACCTACGCCGGACTGGCCTGGGACAAGAGCGAAGATGACCTGGCCTACTGGCGTGAGGAAGAGGAATTCACCTCGCTGCAGATCGTTGAGCAGCCTAACGGCCACTTCGGCGTGACGATCATGCGCCAGCTGATTGTCTCCATCTACCAGCACTTGCTCTACAGCAAGCTCTTGGAATCCGCAGATGAGACCATCGCGGCAATCTGCGCCAAGGCAGTCAAGGAAGTTGACTACCACCGCGACCACGCGGCCGCCTGGACCATCCGTCTGGGGCAGGGCACCGAAGAGTCGGCAGCAAAGATGCGTCACGCACTGGAAGTACTCTGGCCCTACACCGGCGAAATGTTCCAGGACGAAGAGCTATACCGCACCCTGGACGGCATAGCGGTGCTGCCCTCGACCTTGCGCGAAGCATGGGAAAAAGAAATCACCGACGTGCTGGCAGAAGCCGGACTGGAAATTCCTAAGTCGGGAATGGCGATGGCACATGGACGTGCCGGCGAACATTCCGAACATCTGGGCTTCATCCTGGCCGAGATGCAAGTACTTGCCCGCAAGCACCCCGGTGCGAGCTGGTAACCGATTCCCTAATCCGTTTGAAGGGAGCAGCAGTCTTGAACAACGTCATGACTAACGCCGAGGAACTCTTTAGCATCGCCGCTAAAGTGACCGATCCAGAAATCCCCGTGCTTTCCATTGCGGACCTGGGCATTCTGCGTGAGGTCAACGCCAACGAAGACGGCAGCGTCCAGGTAATCATCACCCCGACCTATTCTGGTTGCCCAGCCATGGACGTGATCACCCAAGACCTCTACCTTGCTTTCGGCGAGGCCGGAATCGAGAAGGTAGACGTCAAGCTGGTACTGACCCCAGCCTGGTCTACCGACTGGATGACCGAGGACGGCAAGCGCAAACTCGAAGAATACGGGATTGCGCCGCCCACCGGCACCGGCCACAGCGGACGGGTGACTCTGGGTATCAGCGTTAAATGCCCGCGGTGCCACTCGCTGAATACCCGGGAGCTTGCACGTTTCGCCTCGACCTCCTGCAAGGCGTTGTACACCTGCAAAGACTGTTTAGAACCCTTCGACTATTTCAAGGTGCTTTCATGAGCGAACAAACTATTCCCACCCGCCGTCGGGCCACCTTCCACCGTCTAACGGTTTCCGAGGTGCGCCGGCTGACCAAGGACTCGATCGAAGTAAGCTTCGCGATTCCCGAAGAGCTTTCCACCGACTTCGATTACGTCGCTGGCCAGTACGTGGCGTTGCGTAAGGAACTGCCTAACGCCGAAGGTGAACTGGTCGAGGTCCGCCGTTCTTACTCAATCTGCGCCGCTCCCACCGGTGAGCAGATCAAGGTAGCCATCAAGAAGGATCTTGGCGGACAGTTCTCTACCTGGGCCAACGAAGAACTCGTCGCCGGGGACCAGATCGACGTGATGAGCCCTACCGGCGCATTCATTTCCAAGCACAAGCTCACCGGAATGAATGATCCTTCCTCGGTGGATACCGTGAACCAGGATCAGTTCGTTGCGGTGGCCGCAGGCAGTGGCATCACCCCGGTGCTGGCTATTGCCCGCACCATCTTGGAAGCCAACGAGAACACCCGTTTTGATTTGATCTACGCCAATAAGGCCGCCATGGACGTGATGTTCCTGGAGGAACTGGCAGATCTCAAGGATCGCTACCCCGCACGCCTGGCACTGCACCATGTGCTGAGCCGTGAACAGCGTATCTCTCCATTGCTTTCCGGACGCATCGACGCAGAGAAGCTTTCGGCCTTGCTCAATAATGTGCTGCAGGCGCCGAAGGTTGACGAGTGGTTCCTCTGCGGGCCGTTCGAACTGGTGCAGATGGTCCGTGATGAACTCAAGGTTCTTGAGGTCCCGGCGGACAAGGTGCGCTTTGAGCTCTTCAGCACCGGTGAGCCGAACCGCCCGCAGGGCCAGGTAGGACGCCCGGTACTGGTTGACGAAAACGAGAAGAGCTTTGAAATCACCTTCACCCTCGATGGGCTGCAAGGGGAAGTCAAGTCTCCGGTGCGTGCCAACGAAACGGTGCTGAACGCCGCCCTTCGAGTCCGCCAAGATGTTCCGTTCGCCTGTGCCGGCGGCGTGTGCGGCACTTGCCGCGCAAAGGTCACCTCAGGTTCGGTGACCATGTCGGAGAACTATGCATTGGAACCGGAAGAAGTTGAAGCCGGCTACGTACTGACCTGCCAGTCGCACCCGACCAGCGACAAGCTCAGCGTCAACTTCGACTCCTAGGGGATAACAGATGATTGAACTCAGCATCAGTGAGGGCATCGCCACCGTGATGCTCAATGCTCCAAAGAAGATGAACTCTTTGGATCCTGCCGGCTTGCAAGAACTCTCCGAAGCCTATGACAAGGCGGCCACTGGGGTTGCCCAGGGCACCGTACGCGCCCTGGTGCTGCGCGGCGAAGGCCGCGGGTTCTGCGCAGGACGCGACATCTCCGGGGTCAACCCTGCAGATGATGACGTCTAGGGCTACCTGGATGGACGGGTCCAGCCGCTGCTGGAGAAGATGTCCACGTTCCCGGCACCCACCTTCGCCATTGTGCAAGGCGCCTGCCTAGGCGTGGGGCTAGGCCTGGCCGTGGCTACCGACGTGGTCTACGTGGCAGAGAACGCAAAAATTGGTTCTCCGTTTGCAAACCTCGGCGCGACCCTCGACTCCGGCGGACACTGGTTGTTCACCGAGCGTCTCGGAGCGCACCGCACGCTGGACATGATTTACACCGCGGAGCTGATCTCAGGTGCCGAAGCGGTACGTTCGGGGCTCTTCTCCCGGGCATTCCCTGCAGAGGAACTGGTAGAGCGCAGCGAAGAAATCATCGCCAAGGTGGCGCAGGGCGCTACCCAAGCGTTCATTGCCTCGAAGAAGCTGGTGGCGCAGATCCGTGACGAGCGCGTAGGCCTATGGGCTTCGATGCGCACCGAAAACAAGGCGCAAGCGGCCTTGTGCGACACGAGCGACTACGCCGAAGGATTTAAATCCTTCCAAGAAAAGCGGCCACCGGTCTTTACCGGCAGAAGCTAGAAGTACGAACAAAGCAGGCGAGACGGAAGCTTCCGTCTCGCCTGCTTTGCCATACCCGCACTCAGCGCGTATCTGAGTCTTCGAAGATCAACAGTGTCTGCGTGTCCAGCACGGCAGACAAGGATTGCAATTGTTCAAAAACCACGCGCCGTAAATCCAAATTGTCTTTGGCGCGGACCAGCAGAATCACATCGAAGTTGCCGCCGACCAGTCCAATATGCTGAACCTCGGGAATCGAGGCGAGGTGGTCACGCAGTTCCCGCCAGGAGTGCTGACGCAGTTTCAGTGTCACGTAGGCACTGGCTTTCAACCCGGCCTTGACCGGATCGATGACGGCGGTATACCGGGTAATAACCCCGGCGTCTTGCAGCTTTGCGATGCGTGAATACGCGTGGGCCCGAGATACATGGACGCGCTGGGCTACCGTGGTCACCGATTGCCGACCGTCATTGGTCAGCTCGGCCAGGATCGCCCGGTCAACGTCGTCCAGCTTCAGTTCCGCATCCGCGGCCATTTGTTCTCCTTGCAGGGGGTAGGACGAGAATTCGCCAAACCCATTTTGAGCGTACTAATCGTCTACAAGTATACGTATCCTATGCTCAACTTTCTACGATTCTGACGCGGACTGGATACAAAATGATCCGACTGCGCATAATTGATGGCAAATGATGTTTGGGTGAGTTGAGTCACAGGACGTCGTTTCCTAGCACTCAACCGGATAACGAAAGGCGTGATGGCATGAGCACCGAAGCTCACGAAGATCGCATCTCATCGGTCAGCAAGAAGTTCGGGATTACCCCCGAAGATTACATGCTGCCAGCACGGCATATGATCAATCTGCTCAATGTTGATGGAACCCTGCGCGAGGAAAGCGAGCAGGGGACCGAACCGGGGCACGAATACCCCTTGCCGAGCCCGGCCGAACTGATGGATGCCTACTCCGCGCTCGCCGTGGGGCGCCGTGTTAATGACCAGAACTCCGCCCTGGTCCGCCAGGGCCGCATGGCCGTTTACCCTTCAAGCCACGGACAGGAAGCCTGCCAGGTGGCAGCGGCACTGTGCTTGGAAGAGGGCGACTGGCTCTTCCCGACCTACCGCGACACCGTGGCCGTACTCACCAAGGGTGTGGCTCCGATGGAGGTTATGACAAGCTTCCGCGGTGAATGGCACTGCGGTTATGATCCAAAGGCCTATAACTGCGCTCCAATGTCCACCCCGCTGACTACGCAGCTGCTGCACGGCGTCGGTGTGGCCCACGCGGCCAAGCTGCGCGGTGAAAACACCGTAGTGGTTGCCATGTGCGGCGACGGTGCCACCAGTGAGGGCGACTTCCATGAGGCGCTGAACTTTGCCGCGGTTTTCAAGCTTCCGGTGATCTTCTTCGTGCAGAACAACAAGTACGCCATCTCGGTGCCCCTCTCGCAGCAGAGCGCCGCGCCATCGCTGGCACACAAGGCCGTCGGCTACGGCATGGCCGGTGAACGTGTGGACGGCAACGACCTGATGGCCTTGATGGCCGTGATGCGCCGTGCGGTGCGCCTGGCCCGTGAAGGCAACGGCCCGCTGCTGATCGAAGCGCACACCTACCGCATGCAGGCGCACACCAACGCCGATGACGACAAGCGCTACCGCGAGGACTCCGAGGTCCAGGAATGGATCGCGAAGGACCCGGTCACCCGCATGCACGCCTACCTCGACGATGCCGGGCTGCTGACCGAAGAAGCCCAAGCAAAAATCACCGAGCGCGCGGAAGCTGTCGCCAAGAAGCTGCGCGACGGCATGAACCAGGACGCAAATACCCCGCCAAGCGAACTCTTCGAGCACGTATTTGCATCCAAGACCACTCAGCTGGCCGAGCAGCAGGCGCTGCTGGCCGACGAACTAGCCCGTGAGGAGGCCTAGCCATGACCGCCACGACATCACACGTCAATCCGAACGTCAGCGATGCAACCGCACGCGCAGCTGCCAAGGCAGCAACCGAAAATCAGCCGGTCACCTTTGGCAAGGCACTGAATACCGCCCTGGCCGATGCCTTGGTCGCTAACGACTCAACGGTCATCTTCGGCGAAGATGTGGGAACCCTCGGCGGCGTTTTCCGCATCACCGACGGGCTGACCGCGCGCTTTGGTTCCGAACGCTGCTTCGATACCCCGCTGGCCGAATCGGGCATCGTGGGCATGGCCATCGGCATGGCGATGAACGGCATGCGTCCGGTCATTGAAATGCAGTTTGACGCGTTCGCGTACCCGGCCTTTGAGCAAATCGCCTCGCACGTAGCCAAAATGCACAACCGCACCCGCGGCAAGGTGGATCTTCCAATGGTGATCCGCATCCCTTACGCCGGCGGCGTGGGCGGCGTGGAGCACCACTGTGATTCCTCCGAGGCCTATTACGCGCACACTCCGGGACTCAAGGTATTCACCCCGGCCACCGTCAAGGACGCCTACCTGATGCTGCGCGAAGCTATTGATTCGCCAGATCCAGTGATCTTCTTCGAACCAAAGAAGCTCTACTGGTCCAAGGAACAGGTAGACCTGCAGGCACTGGCCAGCGACTACGCGGCCAAGCGGGCCGCCACCACCGAGGGTACCGCGCGCATTGCGCGTGCCGGATCAGACGCCACGTTGATCACCTATGGCCCCAGCGTCTCTACCGCCATGGAAGCGGCAAAACTTGCCGCCGAAGAGGGCATCAGCTTGGAAGTCATCGATATCCGCACCATCGTGCCTTTTGACGATGAGACCGTCTGCGCCTCGGTGCGCAAAACCGGACGCGCCATCGTGGTGGCCGAAGCTCAGGGGTTCGTCTCGGTGGCCAGCGAAATCGTGGCCCGCGTGCAGGAAAGGTGCTTCCATTCGCTGGCGGCGCCGGTGCTGCGCGTGACCGGCTTTGACATTCCATATCCGGCACCGACCTTGGAAAAGTACAACTTGCCAAGCGCCGAACGCATCCTCGATGCGGTAGATCAACTTCAGTGGGAGGCGTAAATTGAGCGTCAAGACCTTTCTATTACCCGACCTAGGTGAAGGACTCACCGAGGCGGAGCTGGTGCGTTGGATGGTCGCCGCGGGGGACACCGTCGCGGTTGACCAGCCCATCGCGGAGGTAGAAACAGCTAAATCGTTGGTGGAGATCCCTTCGCCTTTTGAAGGCGTGGTCGCTACCTTGCANNGTGGAGATCCCGTCGCCCTTTGAAGGCGTCGTCGCCACCTTGCACGGTGAAGCCGGGCAGATGATGCTCGTTGACAAGCCATTCTTCTCGGTAAACACCGGTGGAGCGGATGAAGCGCCGGAACAGCAGCCAGCCGAAGGCGCCCAAACCTACCTCGAAGAAGAGCTTGCCGGCACGCAGGTTCCTGAGGAAGAAGACGAAGGCAGCGGTAATGTGCTGATCGGTTACGGAACCGGGGGCGCCAAGACCAACACCAGCCGGCGCCGTCGGCCACGCACCGGAATCACCACCGCGTCCGCCTCCAGCGAGACCACCACCGTTGCCACCAAGGTCATCAATCCCTTGGTGCGCAAGCTGGCGAAGGAAAACTCGGTGGATATCAGCCAGGTCGCTGGCACCGGACCGGACGGATTGGTGCTGCGCGGTGACGTGGAAGCACTGATCGGCCAGGGCCCGGCGGCTGAAGTGCCATCCGTTCAGGCCACGGCCGCACCGGTAGCCCATG
>DNHA01000270.1:12721-15092 GCA_003486025.1 Micrococcaceae bacterium
CAGTCTCCAGCTCGCAGGTACTGACCGGGGTGCGCCGCACCATCGCCAACGCGATGGCTACCTCGCGCCGCGAAATCCCGGAAGCTACCGTCTGGGTGGACGTTGATGTCACCAAGCTGCTCAAGCTGCGCAGCAAGTTGAAGGAAGCTCAGGGAAGTGCGCCAAGCATGCTCGCACTGATCTCGCGTTTCGCCATCGCAGGGCTGGCACGTTTCCCCGAAATGAACAGCCGCATCGACACCGAAGCCGACGGCGGACTGCGCCACACCCTCTTCGAGGGCGTCAACCTGGGCTTCGCAGCGCAGACCGAGCGCGGACTGGTTGTTCCCAACGTGCGTGAGGCGCATAAGCTCAACGCCGTGGAACTCTCGGCCGAGTTTGCCCGTCTGGCAACCTTGGCACGCGAAGGCAAGGCCGGGGTCCGCGATCTCGCGGGCAGCACCTTCACGATCAATAACTACGGGGTGTTCAATGTCGACGGTTCGGCTGCGATCATCAACTACCCGGAGGCAGCGATCCTCGGCATTGGCCGGGTCGTAGAAAAGCCGTGGGTAGTCAATGGCAAGATCAAGGTCCGCTCCATCTGTGAGCTGACCTTGAGCTTCGACCACCGTGTTGCCGATGGCGGAACCGCCGCAGGCTTCCTGCGTTACGTCGCGGACGCGATGACCGATCCAAAGGCTGCCTTAGCAGCCCTGTAAGCGGCAGAAGCAATAAGGGTATCGCCCGGCCACTGGCCGGGCGATACATTTATCGGCCAGTATTCGTTGTATTTTTTGCAAGTCAACACGGGTTTACTAGACTGTACTAAATGTTTCGGCCGGAGGTACTCGGTCGCAGGGGAGACTGCGCACTGCCCGGGTGCGTACCGACGAGCGAGGACTGAACTATTTTTATGGCACACTACGAGGTCAAGCACCGCTCGTTACTTACCCTCTTGCTGGTTCTGCCGAGCCTCATAGTGCTGGGTACCCGGCTGCTTCTGGGAACCAGCCTGCCGGCGATTACCGCGACCCACTGGTCCGGCAGCGCGTACCCTGATGGATTCACCGACACGCGTGTTTTTGTCACCGTGTGCATCTCGCTTGCCCTAGGCGGAGCAGTACTCGGATTTATTTCATTTTCGCTGTCCCACAAGCCGGTGCTCCATAGCCTCCTGCTCTTTGCCGGCGGTCTCGCGGCGTGGACCAGCGCCGGGCTGTTCGTCAGCTGCGCGGTTCCTTCTGCCTTGGCCGGAGACCCGACGCAGGCCTTGCTAAGCGGCGGTTTCACAGTACTGAGCATTGTGGCCTCCTTGGTTGGTTTGCTTCCCGTCTGGATTGCCGGGGTATATCAGCAGCATGCCAAGCAGTCTCGGGCCAAGCGACGCCAGCGTGTGGCCCAGGCCCAGGGCACAGATGCCTCGGTGCCAGCGGCAAATGCTGCAGCAGGATCTGCCGCGCAGGACTTCAACCAGACGGCCAGTGCCTCGTGGTGGTTCTGGCTGCTGGGCCTGTTCCCGCTGGTTATGGGCATCCTGATGCTAACGGTGCTGAAGGGTGATGATGAGTCCGAAACTCTCATCATGCTGATTTCGGGGCCGCTTTTTGTCTTGGTACTCACGCCATTGATTCTGGGCCTGTGCAAGGTCCGCGTACGAATCACCGAGGACCAAGTACGAATTTCGTCGGCACTCTTCGCTTTCCCGCTGCGCACCATTTCCGTAAAGCAGATCAAGGAAGTGCGCAGTGAAGAAATCTTGCCGATGGAATGGGGCGGTTGGGGCTGGCGCTTCTTCCCAGGCGGCTCGGCGGTAGTGCTGCGCCGGAGTGAAGGGCTGTCTTTCGACCTGGAAAATGGCAAGCGATTCGCGGTCACCATCCCAGATTCGCAGCGCGCTGCGGCAATCCTGCACTCCAAAATGGACCGAGTATAGTTTTGCTGGCCGCCGCCTTGCGTGGCTAAATACCGGCTAAAACCCCAAGCACGCTGACTCCGAGGACTACCCCAGAGGCTTACGCATGGGCCCGGTAACTACCGAACGCAAACACAAGCTGGCAATCAGTGATGCCACTGTCACATGAATCAACCCGAGCACCGCGTAGGTGATCAGCAGAATATCGGGGATACGCTGGATATGCGGATGCGGCAGCCACATTGACGCGGCCACTACCAGCACCCAGAGAACCAGGCATGCGGCACCGGTCTTCCTCGACCAGCCGGACTCCCGCACCACCGGACCCAGCGGCTGGATGCGTTGCAAGATCGCACTGACCAAGACCAGCCAGAAGGCTGCAATCATGAAGCCGCCGGCAATGTCACTGGGACGGTGCCAGCCGCAAATGAGCGTTGCCAGTCCGGTCACGGTGGCAAAAATCCAGGCAATAGGCTT
>DNHA01000270.1:15114-15364 GCA_003486025.1 Micrococcaceae bacterium
ATCCAGGCAATGGGTTGCACCACTGGGCGCAGCTTGGGCGGCGAAATCAGATACATCAATCCCATGGACGCGGCTGCCACGGTGGTGTGCCCGGAAGGGAAAGAGTTACCTGCGGTACCGAAGTTGAAATCGGGGCGATCCAATAAGAAATGCTTAAGCAGCTGAGTGCTGAGCAATGCGGCAGCTACCGCGGCCACGGCGAGTGCGGCACGCAAGAAACTACGGTCGCGAATCACTCGATAGAGCAAGA
>DNHA01000118.1:0-6893 GCA_003486025.1 Micrococcaceae bacterium
GCAGGCGGCAAACCCGGACATGATCCGCTCCTGGGGGGTGTTCATCGGCAACCAGGAGAACGTGGCGTTGCGTTTCGGCGGTGCCATCGGCGTGCTGTTCAACCTGCTGATGGTGGTGATCGCGATCATTTCGATTATGGTCACCGTGCCGCGCGAGAAGCAGAAAACAGGAAACGAGGTTCCGGCAACACCATCGATCGGTGCTTAGGCGGCCAGCTTGATGATGGTGAAGCGGAAGAAGAATTGCGTGGAGGGGCCGATCAGCAGTGCGTAGGCCACGGTGCCCAAACCTACTGGACCGCCCAGCAGCCAGCCGATGCCCAGCACCAGCAGTTCGATGCTGGTGCGCACCAGCCGGATGCTCAGCCCGGTGCGCAGGTGCAGCCCGGTCATCAGCCCGTCGCGCGGGCCGGCGCCGAAGTGGCTGCCGATGTACATGGCGCCGCCCAGGCCATTGATCAAGATCGCCGCGATGAGGCACAGGATTTGCCAGCCCAGCCCGGAAAACTCGGGCAGGACCAGCAGGAAAACGTCCAGCGCCACACCGATGACAAAGACGTTGGCGATGGTGCCGACCCCGGGCCACTGCTTCATCGGAATCCAGGTCAGCAGCATGATGATTCCGACGATGACCACGATGGTGCCCAGCGACAGCGGCAGATGGTGCGACAAGCCCAGGTGGAACACGTTCCACGGGTCTACACCTAGATTTGCGCGCACCATCAACGCCATCGCCAACGCGAAGAGCAGCAGCCCGATGAACAAACTTGCTAAACGCAGCGGGACTCGGCCGGCGGCAAACTGCTGGCGCGGGGACAGGTTGGTCAGGCTCATGGGTTAACCGTAGCTAGCCGCGCGGCTTGTGGTGAAAACAAATGTCCTGAAGATACCGGGTCAGCGAATCCGCCAGCTGCGCCAGGCTCAGTTCGCTGGCCACCGGGGCGCTGCCATCGGTCTCCGCGCCGACCAGTGCCCGCTGCCGGTCCGGGCGTACCGCAGGCAGGTGGATGAACTGGGCGGGGATGGGCAATCCATAGGCATGGTAGGCGATTCGATTGCAGACAAAACCGCCGGCATCCTCACTTGCCGCTAGCTCGCTGGGGACCGCCATGGTGGCCTCGCGCCGGGCCGGGCCGGCTGGCTCGATGCGCTCGCCGGCCGGTTGGGCGCCGTCGTTATCGGCGATGCGCGCGCTCATCCGGTTGACCGCAAAGCGCTCCAGGTTGATCTGCCGGCGGCCCCCGGCCTCACCTAGAAGCACCAGCGCATCGGGCACGTGCGTGGCGATCAGGTCATCGAGTACCCGGGTGCTGCGCCGGAAAGAGACCGGCAGAACTCCGGTGTGGATCTGGTGTTCGCCCAAGGACTGCGGCAAGAGCTTCAGCGTTTGCTCGCTGGCATTGCTGGTGTCGGCGCCGAAGGGCTCAAACCCGGTGACAAGAATGCGCATGGACCTATTATGTCCCAGGACGCTGGTAGTGATGGGTACATGAATATTGTCCTCTTGCTCATCAACATCCTCCTCGTGCTTTGCACCATGGCGCTGCTGGTTCGCCGCACCGGATCCGTGGATCCGGACTCGATCGCCGCCAGCGTGCGCGCCACCCACGGTGAGTTGCGTCAGGATCTGGGGGCGCAGCGTGGAGAACTGCGTGAATCCTTGGGCGAGGTCCGCCGCGATAATGAGGCGCGCTTGGAGATGATCCGCGCCACCGTGGATGGCAAGATCAGTTCGCTGAGCCAGTCCAATCGGCAGATGCACAGCCAGCTGCAGGCGGCATTGCGCGAAGAACTGGAATTGCTGCGCGTCGGCAACGAGGCAAAGCTGGAAAAAATGCGTGAAACCGTCGACGAGAAACTGCAGGGCACCTTGGAGAAACGGCTCGGTGAAAGCTTCGAACTAGTGAGCAAACGGCTCGAAATGGTGCAGCAGGGTCTGGGCGAAATGCAGAACCTCGCAGCCGATGTCGGCGGGCTTAAGCGGGTGCTGACCAACGTGAAGAGCCGTGGCACCTGGGGCGAGGTACAGCTGGCACGCCAGCTCGAAGATATTCTCACCGCGGAGCAGTATGCGCAGAACGTGGTGATCAAACCCGAGACCAGGGATAGCGTCGAATTTGCGGTGAAGATGCCTGGGCATGATGAAACGCCGGTGTACCTGCCGATCGACTCGAAGCTGCCGCAAGAAGACTATGAGCGGCTCTTGGACGCCCAGGAATCGGGTGACAAGGAAGCCATCGACAAGGCCAGCAGGGCGCTGGATCGGGCAATTATCGAGCAGGCCAAATTGATCTCGGCCAAGTACATCGCCCCGCCGTACAGCACAGATTTTGCGATCATGTATCTGCCCACCGAGGGGCTCTTTGCCGAGGTGGTGCGTCGCCCGGGGCTGGCCAGTAAACTGCAGACCGAACACCGGGTGCTGGTCACCGGACCCACCACGCTGATGAGTCTGCTCAACTCGCTGCAGATGGGTTTCAGAACCCTGGCAATCGAAGCGCGCAGCAGCGAGGTATGGCAGGTGCTTGCTGCGGCCAAAGCGGAATTCCGCAAGTATGGAGATGTGTGGGACAAGCTGGGCAAGCAGCTATCTGCGGCGCAAAATACCGTGCAAAGCGCTGGGACGCGCACCCGCGCGGTGGAGCGGACGCTGCGCGAAGTCGAAAATTTGCCAGATGAGACGGTGCTGGAAACCGCGCTTGGCCGCTAGCGGCGTAGCTTATATCCCACGTGCGAGGCGGTGAACCCCAGCCGCTCATAAAAACGATGTGCGTCGGCCCGCGAGTTATCCGAGGTCAGTTGGATCAGGTCGGCGTCGCAGGCAGGTGCGGCCTGATCGATGACCCAGCGCAGCAGTGCCTTGCCAAGTCCGCGCGAGCGATGCTCCGCGCGTACGCGCACCGCCTCGACATTGAGCCGGGTGGACCCGCCCCGGGAAATTCCGGGAATGCGAGTCAGCTGCAACATGGCGATGATTTGGCTACCCTGCACACCAAAGATGAGCTCATTACCGCGATCGGCGATGATCTGATCCAGTGCGCGCGCATAGCCGGCATCGTGCGAATACGGTGCCTCGCGGCTAGCGCTTAGCGGATCATCGCTGAGTAGTTCCAGCAGCTGGGCCAAGTCACCGGGTTCGGCGCGGCGCAGGAGCACCAGCGCGGTCAGCGGCGCGGGCAGTATGAGTGCGTCGAGCATCTGCGGCCTTTCGAGGAGGACGACAAAGGGCGGGCACCATGATGGTCCCCGCCCTTTGAAAGAACTTAAGCCTTGAAGCGCTCGATGGAGCGTGCCAGCTCGGCTTCGGCGGCCTCACGGCCTTCCCAGCCCTCAGCCTTGACCCACTTGCCCGGTTCCAGGTCCTTGTAGCGGGTGAAGAAGTGCTCGATCTCCTTGATCAACCACTCATCCATGTCTTCAAGTTCCTTGATGTGGTCAAAGCGCTTGTCGGTCGGGACGCAGAGCAGCTTCGCATCTCCACCGCCATCATCGGTCATGTTGAAGACGCCGATAGGGCGGGATTCAACGATGACGCCAGGGATCAAATCGACGCCTGGGATGAAGACCATGGCATCCAAAGGATCGCCATCTTCGCCGAGGGTTTCGTCGAAGTAACCGTAGTGGGTTGGGTACTGCATGGCAGTAAAGAGCACACGGTCCAGGCGCAAGCGATGGGTCTCGTGGTCGATTTCGTACTTGACGCGTGATCCCGTTGGGATCTCGATGGTCACGTCGTGGCGCATAAAAAGCACACTCCTAAACTAGTCTTAGGGATATCCGCTAATAAGCGTAGCGCCCCCAAGGGATTAAGTAGCTAAACTTTCGAGAGGAACCTGCTCACATGAACATTGCCTTCCGACGCGTCATGACGCTTGGAGCGGCGCTGTTAGCAGTGGTGGGCATGGCCACGGCGATGCTCCTCTCGCCGCGGACCTTCACCGGTGAGCCCGCGGCACATTACGTGGACGCGCAGGCCGCAGCAACGGATGCGGAACCGGCCACCGTGAAGGATTTGAACCCCGAAGCGCCGATGCCCGATCAGGCGAAACTTACCGCGCAGCTGGATGCGATCCTGGCGGCCAAGCCCGATAAGACCTCATTTAACGCACAGGTGGTCGACGTTGCCAGTGGCCAGGTGCTCTACGACAAGAATTCGCAGACCCCGGGGACTCCGGCCTCAAGCTTAAAAGTTGCCACCGCGGTGGCGGCCTTGGATACCTTCGGCGGGGATCATCGGTTAGCGACCAGCGTCTGGCTGGACGGGGACACCTTGGTGCTGCGTGGCGGTGGCGACGTGCTGCTCGGTGATGGGCAATCGAATCCGGCACATCCCAAAGGATATGCGGGGCTGGCAACCCTGGCGGAGCAGACCGCTCAGGAACTCAAGGCGCGTGGGGTCAGCGAGGTAAAAGTCTGGCTAGACGATTCGCTGTTCGGCGACGCGCAGGTTAACCCGGCCTGGGACAAGTCCTTGTTCTCCTCGAACAATATCGGCGACGTATACCCGATCGCGCACTATGCCGGCCGCGCCACCGAGAGCACCCGTTCGGCCTATCAGCCAGATGCTGCCCAGCAGGTGCGCAAGGTGTTCAGCGCGGCGCTGAGCAAAGAGGTTGGGGTCAGCGAAGGCGGCCGGGGCGCTTACGGCGGCGGGGAGCAAATCACGCAAGTACTCTCCGCACCGCTACGCGATCAGATCAAGCACATGCTGCTGGTCTCGGATAATTACCTCACCGAAACCATGGGCCGACTCGTTGCGGTGGAAAAAGAGCTGGACCCGAAGCAGGCCGGCCTGGCGGTGCAGCAGGTCGCGCAGGCATATGGCGCAACCGGAATATCTTTGGTGGATGCCAGCGGGCTAGCGGCCAGCAATAAGATTTCACCGGCAGCGTTGACCACCTTATTGCGTGCAGCGGCCACCAGCGCCAAACCCGAATTGCGCGAGCTGGTGTATTCCCTGCCGGTAGCCGGCTACAACGGAACGCTGATGAACCNNGCTGGCTTCGGAACAGACCCTGGGCCTGGTGCGTGCCAAAACCGGGTCGCTGTCCGGAGTGGCGACACTGACCGGGATGACGCTGACCGAGGACGGGCGGCTGATCGCCTTCAGCATTTTTGCCGCGCAACCTCACGGAGCGTTGGCACCGCATAAACAAACTATCGACCAGGCAGTCACCGCCCTGCGCGGATGCGGTTGCCGGTAGGAGAATTCCATGAACCAGTTCATCGATTGGGACCTTGCGGTCGGCACGGCCAAAACCTTGATGCCCGCCGGGCCGGCACTCAGCGGCAAACAGGCGGCGCGGATCGTCGAGGAGCTGCGTATCGCCGCCGGGCAGGGGCTGCACGAGGCGGAGAAAATCTCGAAACTGACCAGCACTGCTTCCTCGCAAACCCTGGTGGTGGACCGTGGCGGCTGGGCTAAGGCGGTCAGCCAGAACTTCGCGGCGATGCTTCCCGAACTGCCGCATACCCCCAGCGCGCTGCCGCTGATCGCCGGCGCCGAGCTCGGTGCGGTGCTCTCCATTCTGGGCACCCGGGTGCTTGGCCAGTTTGATCCCTTCGCCGGCCCGAGATTGCTGCTCAACGCCCCAACGATCACACAAATCCGCGGCGAACTGAACCTCAATGCACGCGATTTCTACCTCTGGATTGCCACCCACGAACAGACTCACCGGCTGCAGTTTGAACACGCACCGTGGATTCCTGTGGTGATGAAGCAGATTCTCGCCGAGGTTTTTGAGCCCTTGGGCGAGAAAACCAACTCAATGAATGACATCGGCGCACGGATAAAATCCATGCGCAGCGAGGTCGGGGAACTGACCAGCATCATGTCGGTGCTTGAGGGCCACGCGATGGTCGTGATGAACGATGTTTCAAGCATCGCAAGCATCAAGACCATCCAGAATCGTTTTACCGCCCGCGGTAAAAATCGTTCACCGTGGGCCACCTGGATTGGCAAACTGCTGGGGATGGACGCCAAGGCGCGGCAGTATGAGCGTGGCGCGAAATTTGTGCGCCATCTGGTCGATGAGATCGGGTATGGCGAATTCAACACTATTTTCAGCGCCCGCGAACTTTTCCCCAGCTCCGAGGAGCTCGATAGCCCGGCGCTGTGGCTGGCCCGTACTCGATGAGCCGGCCCATCGATGTGGCCCGCAACCAGATCATCAGATTCGCGGCGCCGCATACCTTGCTGGGCATCTCTGGAGGGGCCGACTCGATGGCCCTGGCGATTGCCGCCAGCCAGCTGCGCCGCGAGACCCGCTTTGGGGTGGTGATCGTGGATCACGGCCTGCAGCCAGGCAGTGACCGGGCCGCGCAGCGTGCCGCAAGCCAATGCACCGAACTGGGATTCGAGCTGGTGCAGATCAAAACCGTGAGTACCAGCGGTGACGAGGCCTCGGCGCGAACCGCGCGTTATGCCGCCTTCGAACAAGCCCTGGGTGAATCCGGGGCACAACGCTTGCTGCTGGCACACACCAAGGACGATCAAGCCGAACAGGTGCTCCTGGGAATTCTGCGCGGATCTGGTACTCGAACGCTGGCCGGCATTCCGCCCATCCGCGGTCGGTACGCGCGGCCGCTGTTGGAACTTACCCGAGCCGACACCGAATCGATCTGCCGGCGAGCCGCGGTCGATTATTGGGAAGATCCAAGTAATACAGACACCGCTTATCGACGCAATCACATCCGCCACACAGTGCTCCCCTTCCTGCGTGAGCAGCTTGGTGGGCAGCTGACCGAATCACTGGCCCGCACCGCGCGGCTGGCGGCCGCCGATGCCCAGGCACTGGAGGCGTGGTCGCAGCAAGCCTGGGAGCAGTCACGCGGACCGCAGGGCATAAACCTGCGGGTTCTCCACAGTTTTCCGCCGGCTATCGGCTCGCGGG
>DNHA01000118.1:6916-8369 GCA_003486025.1 Micrococcaceae bacterium
CGCGGAACCTGGGCAGCGAACGAACTTCGGCTCTCTGCGCGCTGGCCGGGGTGGGAACGAATAAGTCACGTTCCGCCGGTCCGGTGCAGTTGGACGGGAAAATTAGCGCGTTTCGGCGCTCGTCGGTGATAGTTTTCACCACCACCGGATGAACAACACTAAACTAAATGTGGCACTCTAGTTGAGTACCCCACCTTTCAAGAATCAGGAGAACCCTCGTGGATTCGAACACTGTCAAGGCCGATCTGGCGCATGTCCTTTATACAAAGGAAGAAATCCAGGCTCGTATAGAAGAGCTGGCAGCACAGATCGATACGGATTACGAGGGACGCGACATCCTCGTGGTCGGCGTGCTCAAGGGTGCGGTGATGGTCATGGCTGACCTCGTCCGCGCGCTGAAGTCCCACCTGTCCATGGACTGGATGGCGGTCTCCTCCTACGGTTCGGGCACCCAATCATCCGGCGTAGTCCGGATCCTCAAGGATCTGGACACGGACCTGATGGGTAAGCACGTGCTGATCGTAGAAGACATCATCGACTCGGGCCTGACCCTGTCGTGGTTGAAGGCTAACCTGGAATCCCGTGGCCCAGCCTCGGTGGAAATCTGCACCCTGCTGCGCAAGCCGGAAGCCGCAAAGGTAGAAATCGACGTGAAGTACGTCGGCATGGACATCCCGAACGAATTTGTGGTCGGCTACGGCCTGGACTACGCGGAAAAGTACCGCAACCTTGACTGCGTGGGCACCTTGGCTCCGCACATCTACGAGTAGGGAACTTTTAACGCCGCTTGGGCGTTGAACTGTATCGAAGGTGGCGTTGCCCGGACGCCGGCAGAACGCGTGAGGGGGATGCGGAAGGTACGGGACCTTTCGGATCGATGAAAACTAAGAAGATTTTTAACAGCTGGATCATTTGGGTCCTGGTCGGTGTGACCGCAATGGTGTTGTTCCTGCCGATGCTATTCGGCAACGGTTCGGCACGCGTGGATACCTCCGTCGGGCTGAACCAGCTAACCAGCGGTAACGCCACCGAAGCGAAGATCTTCGACGGAGATCAACGAGTAGACCTGACCCTGCGCGACGCGCTGAACGTCGACGGGGTGGACAAGGGGAAGAAAGTTTCCTTCTACTACTCCATTCCCCGTGCCGATCAAGTGGTCGACGCGATGAACGAAGCGAAGCTGAGCAAGTTCACCGACCAGCCGGTGGAAAACAACTGGCTGCTGTCGATGCTCGGCATCATCATCCCTTTCATCCTGATCGCAGGCATCTTCTGGTTCATTCTGGCGCGCAGCCAGGGTGGCGGCTCGAAGGTGATGCAGTTCGGCAAGTCCAAGGCCAAGCTCATCACCAAGGACATGCCGCAGGTGACCTTCGTGGACGTGGCCGGCGCGGACGAGGCAGTGGAAGAGCTCCATGAAATCAAGGAGTTCCTCCAAGAGCCTGCGAAGTTG
>DNHA01000118.1:8386-8587 GCA_003486025.1 Micrococcaceae bacterium
AGATCCCTAAGGGCGTGTTGCTCTACGGTCCTCCAGGCACCGGCAAAACCCTGCTCGCCAAGGCTGTAGCCGGCGAAGCGCAGGTCCCGTTCTACTCAATTTCGGGCTCCGATTTTGTTGAGATGTTCGTCGGCGTTGGCGCCTCACGCGTGCGTGACCTGTTCGAACAAGCCAAAACCAACTCTCCGGCAATTATCTTTC
>DNHA01000118.1:8655-12748 GCA_003486025.1 Micrococcaceae bacterium
CCAGCTGCTGGTCGAGATGGACGGCTTTGATGCCTCCACCAACGTCATCCTGATCGCCGCGACCAACCGTCCGGATGTGCTTGATCCGGCGTTGCTGCGCCCGGGACGTTTTGACCGCCAGATTCCGGTGGAAGCACCAGACCTGGCCGGCCGTGAGCAGATCCTGAAGGTCCACTCGGCGGGCAAGCCAATGGATCAGACCGTGGACATGCATGCGGTAGCGAAGAAGACCCCGGGCTACACCGGTGCCGACTTGGCCAACGTACTGAACGAAGCGGCGCTGCTGACCGCCCGTTCGAACGCAAACTTGATTGATGACCGTGCGCTGGACGAAGCGATCGACCGTGTCATGGCCGGACCGCAGAAGCGTACCCGGCTGATGGACGAACACGAACGCAAGGTCACCGCCTATCACGAGGGTGGCCACGCGCTGGTCGCCGCGGCGATGAACCAGACCGCGCCGGTCACCAAGATCACCATCTTGCCGCGTGGCCGTGCGCTGGGCTACACCATGGTGGTTCCGGAATCCGATAAGTATTCGGTGACCCGCAACGAACTGCTGGACCAGATGGCTTACGCCATGGGTGGCCGCGTGGCCGAGGAAATCGTCTTCCACGATCCATCCACCGGCGCGTCCAACGATATCGAGAAGGCGACCGATACCGCCCGCAAGATGGTCACCGAGTACGGCATGAGCGAGAAGATCGGCGCGGTGCGCTTGGCTTCCTCGGCGGCCGCACAGGGCATGGGTACCGCCACCCGTGAGTTCTCCGACGAGATGGCCCACCTGGTGGACGAAGAGGTGCGCGCGCTGATCGAGCAGGCGCACGACGACGCGTACGCGGCGTTGACCGCCAACCGCCACGTGCTGGACCGTTTGGCCTTGGCCTTGCTGGAACGCGAAACGCTGAACCAGAAAGAAATCGCGGATCTGTTCGTCGACCTGGTTAAGCGCGATAAGCGCGAGGTTTGGCTGAGCAACGATGCGCGTCCGGTCCACGAAGACGGGCCGATATTAAGTCCAAAGGAGCGCGCGGCGCAGTCAACCGACTAGTATCGAAGTCGTGATTGAAGAGACGAAGATCGACCAGCCGCGTATTGCCGCCGCGGTCCGCGAAATCCTTGAAGCCATTGGCGAAGATCCGGACCGTGACGGTTTGCTCGATACCCCCAAGCGGGTAGCGAAGGCCTACGCAGAATTTTTTGCCGGCTTGCATCAAGACGCCGCCGAGCACCTGTCCACCACCTTCGACATCGAACATGATGAGATGGTGCTGGTGAAGGACATTCCGTTCTACTCCACCTGCGAGCATCACCTGGTGCCGTTTTACGGGACGGCGCATATCGGTTACATCCCGGGCAAGGGCGGCAAGGTCACCGGGCTGTCCAAGCTGGCCCGGCTGGTCGAGGTCTTCGCCCGCCGCCCCCAGGTCCAGGAACGTTTGACCACACAGATCGTTGACGCGCTGGTGGAGCATCTGGAACCGACCGGCGCGATCGTCGTGATCGAATGCGAGCATATGTGCATGTCGATGCGCGGGGTGCGCAAGCCCGGAGCGAAGACGGTCACCAGTGCGGTGCGCGGCCAGCTGCGTGAAACCGCAACGCGTGCCGAAGCCATGAGCCTAATCCTCGGAAGGTAAAACCTATGTCACTTGGAGCTATCCCGGGCACCGGCCCGAACACCAGTCCGTTGCCAGTGGTCCGCAAGTCGAAGCGCAGAAGCTTCGACGAACTTCCCACCGGACGTACCCTGGTGATGGGAATCTTGAATGTCACCGAGGATTCTTTCTCCGATGGCGGCCAGTACCTGGCCACCGACAAGGCGCTGGATCACGGTCTGAAGCTGCTTTATGCCGGCGCTGACATTATCGACGTCGGCGGTGAATCCACCCGCCCCGGAGCCAAGGATGTTGATCCAGCTCTGGAACAGGCGCGGATCATTCCGGTGATCGAGGCGTTGGCCAAAGCCGGTGCGGTGATTTCCGTTGACACCATGCACGTATCCACCGCCCGCGCGGCGATTGCGGCCGGGGCGCACCTGATTAACGACGTGTCCGGGCTGACCTACGAAGCGGGCATGGCCGAACTGATCGCAGAAACCGGCGTGCCCTATGTACTCATGCACCGCCGCGGTACCGCCGCGGATATGGTGCGCGAGGCGAACTACACCGACGTGGTCACCGAGGTGGTGGCCGAACTGCGCACCCTGCGCGACGAATTTGTGGCCAAGGGCGTCAAGCCGGAACAGCTGATCATCGATCCGGGACTGGGCTTCGCCAAGGATGCGGCGCATAACTGGGCGCTGCTGGCGAATCTGCAGGCGGTCGAAGAACTGGGCCACCGCGTACTGGTGGGCACCAGCCGCAAGCGTTTCCTCGGCGAGCTGCTGGCCGATGCTGGCACCCCGCGTGAACCACTGGGACGCGACGGGGCCACCGCGGCCACCACCGCACTGGCGGCCCGCGACGGCGTCTGGGCGGTACGTGTCCACGATGTGGCAGGCAGCCGCGACGCGCTGGAAGTCGTGAAGGCTTATGGATCGAATTAGCATCGACGGAATTTGCGCCACCGGCTATCACGGAGTCTTTGACTTCGAGAAGCGCGAGGGCCAGGAATTCCGCATCGACGTCGTGCTCCATGTGGACATCACGCGAGCGGCGCTCAGCGACAATGTTGCTGACACCGTGGACTACGGGGCGGTAAGCCAGCTGGTAGTCGAGCAGATCAAAGCCGGGCCCTGGGACCTCATTGAAAAGCTCGGATTGCAGATAGCTGAGGCAATGCTGGGCAGCTGGCCCACGGTGGCAACCGTGGATGTGGTGGTGCACAAACCACAGGCGCCGATCCCGGTGCCTTTCTCGGACGTGTCTGTCGCCCTGACCCGGCACCAGCAGCTGCACACCGCAATTATCGCGCTGGGCGCTAACCTCGGCGATAGCCAAGGCACCCTGCGCGCGGCGATCGACGAACTTGCTGAGCATGTTCAGATTCTGGAAACCTCCCCGGTGGCGATCACCAAACCCGTGGGCGGACCGCCGGATCAGCCCGATTACACGAATCAGGTCATCAAGGTGCGCACCACCCTGGGGCCTCACGAACTACTGGATTTAGCGCAGCGTATTGAAGCGAATCACCACCGCACCCGCCAGGTGCGCTGGGAAGCGCGCACGCTGGATGTGGACCTGATCACCTATGACCAGCTTGAGCTGGACGATGAGCGGTTGACGCTACCCCACCCGCGGGCGCATATTCGCGGATTTGTGCTGGCTCCGTGGAGCTGGATGGACCCGGATGCGGTACTGCACGGACAGCTGGTTTCCCGGCTCGCGCAGTCAGCCGCCGACACCCAGGACATCATCAGGCTATGAACCGGCTTAAGTTGCGCACGCTGATCTGGTGCATGCTGCTTGGCGGCGTGCTGGGCTGGGTAACGTTACGCCTGCTCACGGCCGCGGGCAGCTTCTCCCCGGTGCTGGACTACACGGCGCTGTTTTCCCTCGGGGCGGTGTGCGCGGTCATTCTTTTTCTGGGTATTCGGGTCAAACGCTCCACGCTGGGCCGATCGCATATTGATCCGATAGCCGCCGCACGTACCCTGGTGCTCGCACAGGCCGCGGCCTATGCCGGTGCACTGATAACCGGCTGGCACCTGGCTCCGCTGATTACCTTGGTGTTCGTTTCCGGACCCAGCCCCACGCTGACGCGTGCGCTGGTGCTCGCCGGATCCGGGATCCTGATGGTGATCATCGGCTACATCGTCCAGCACCTTTGCAAACTACCGCCCGAGGACACCGATGAAAACACCGATGGAATCGTTACCGAATAATTTCAGCGCGGTAGACCCCGGCTACTTCAAGGTCAAGCTGGTGAACTGGTCGATCCAGAGCAGCTGCTATCTGCTGGTCGCGCTGCTGCCGCTGATCCTGCGGCTGTTCGGCCTGCTCGTGCCCTGGTGGCTGGTGATCGTCCCCCCGGTACTCGTTTGCGGCATTGCGCTGCTGGTTCTGCGCATCCTGCGCCGCCAGGTTCGCGCCCTGGGATACCAAGAGCGAGCCGAGGATCTCATGGTCCGCTCCGGGGTGCTGTGGCG
>DNHA01000048.1 GCA_003486025.1 Micrococcaceae bacterium
GCAGCAGGCATCAGACCCCGATCAACGGGGTCTGATGCCTGCTGCCGCGCCTTTTTAACTTCCGAAATCTGCGAATAATTACTTGTCAGAGCCCTTCCGCTGGATGGAAGTCCAGGCTGGTGGAACACCTGCCAACGGAGCAGTATTACTAGCAGTTCACAACGTGTTCCACGTCACCATTCGGAGGCGGAGGACCGCTTCCCCAGCTAAGGAGCCCACAAGATGCAGTACCACCACGACGGTTACATTGGCCGCGACCCACGCATCAGAACCGCGCAGGGCACAGGCATTGATCGCACCGCCGAACTGCCTGAGACCATGGATGTGCTCATTGTGGGCGCGGGGCCTGCCGGCATCGTTCAGGCCGCCCAGCTGACCGAATATCCAGATGTCCACACCCGCATCATCGAGCGCCGCCCCGACCGCCTGGTGGCGGGCCGCGCCGATGGGCTCTTTCCACGCAGCTGCGAAACTTTCCAGGCCTTCGAATTTTATGAAGAGATCGCCCACGAAGCGGCGCATATGCGTGAAATGAGCTTCTGGGGTCCCAAACCGGAGAACCCCAGCGAAATTGCCCGTGGGGCTCGAGCCGATGATCCACCAGCCTATGTCAGTGAATTCCCCATCCTCACCGTAAATCAGGCCCGGGTCATCGACTACTTCGCGCGGCGCGCGGAAAATGGTCCGGCGCGAATCAACATCAACTACGGTTTTGAGTTTCTGGACCTGACCGTTCACGAGGACGGCGAATATCCCGTTGAGGTGAAGCTGCTGGACGAGCACGGCCAGCCGCGCACGGTTCACGCAAAATACGTGGTCGGCTGCGACGGAGCGCGCAGCAAGGTGCGAGACTGCATCGACGTGGACGTCGTCACGGACCCAGCGGATCAGGCGTGGGCGGTCATGGACATCCTGGCCAACACCGACTTCCCGGACTTCCGCACGCGCAGCGGCATTGCCTCCGACAAGGACGGCTCGATCCTGCTCATCCCACGCGAAGGCGGCTTCCTGACCCGCTTCTACGTCTCGCTGGATGCACCTACACCGGAAAACCGGGAACGGGTCCGGGCCACCACCGCCGAGCAGGCCATCGAACGAGCCAACCGCATCCTGTCCCCTTACACCATGGATGTTAAGGAAGTGACCTGGTTCAGCATCTACGAGGTCCGCCATTCGGTGGCACAGAGCTTCGACGATGTGGCAGCTCAAAAGAATCCAGCGCTGAACCCGCACGTGTTCATTGCCGGAGATGCCTGCCATACGCACAGCGCCAAGGCAGGACAGGGCATGAACGTCTCAATCCAGGACGGGTGGAATCTCGCCTGGAAACTCGGCCAGGTCTTGGAGGGACGCAGCGATGAGTCCCTGCTGCATACCTATAACGACGAACGGCAGGATGTCGCGCAGAAGCTGATCGACTACGACAAGGAATGGTCGGCGATGATGTCCCGGAGTCCCGAGGAAATGGCGGGCCCACACGAGATTGTTGACTTCTTCACCAGTACCGCCAACTTCCCGGGCGGCTTCGACACGAAGTACCCGTCCTCTTCCTTGATCGGTGGCAGCGCAAGCCAGGAGCTTGCCCGGAAATTCGAGCTGGGCATGCGCTTCAAATCGGCCGAGGTATCGCGGGTCTGCGATACCACGACGGTGCAGCTTGGCCACCATTTCCGCGCCGATGGCCGCTGGCGGTTGTACGCTTTTGCGGACGAATCGGCTCAGGCCGTAGCCGAGCTGGCGAACTGGCTGGAGACTTCAGTTGATTCACCGGTCACGCAGTTCACTGCCGAGGGCCGCGATATCGACAGCGTCTTTGACGCCAAGGTGATCTATCAGCAGGGTTACCACGACGTGGACTTGGGCCAGGTCCCAAGCCTGTTCATGCCGAAAGTCGGACAACGCAAGGTGACCGACTGGGAAAAGGTCTACGCCGCGATACCCCACAACGACATCTTCGAGGCACGGAAAATTGACCGCGCGGGAGCGCTGGTGATTGTCAGGCCTGACATGTATGTGGCGCACGTTCTGCCATTGAGCGCACGGACAGAGATCACCGAGTTCTTTGCGCAGAATATGGTCGGCGCCAAGGTAGCGAATTTCTCCTGACTTTCGCTTTATCTGAGCGCAGGGTGTCGGGATGAGTGAGGTTCAGCCTTGTCTCGTCCCGATACCCCGCGGTTCAGAAATTTCTATGGAACCTCAAGAGCTCAGAGCGAAGTTGAAAGTTGCTCCGGCACTTCTCTACATTCAGTCAACGGTCGAGCGGTCTGTGCCGAGCAAACCTTGAGTATCAACAACATCGTTTTTTAGAAAGATCCGCCCACCGACTAGAAAATCGGCTGGCGGATGGTCTAATGATCAATTGGCCTTTGAACTGCCGTAGGTTCTATCCATCACTCCTAGGCGCTTTCTTCTCCAACCGGTTAATTACCGGAGACAGCACCAAATATCCCAGCGTCGCAGTTACCGCTGCGATCAGAGCTGCTTGGTAAGAAGTCATTGTGAGGCGATAGCAACCAAGCATGACGACAAAGCTCAAAAGCGTCTGCAGAGTTTGCACAGCGACCTTGCTTGCGCTGTTGAACACCTTCAGCACGACCCGATCACTGATTTCGCCCAGAACTAGAATTATCAAGACGAAAACAATGGCCAGCAGCGGGGACCATAGCAGTAGTCCTGGTTTAGCGGCACCGAACTGGGCAAACCATAGCGGCGCAAAGAAACCCAGAAGCACCGGCAGTCCGGTTACGAGCGTCACCATGGCCAGGTAGAGACCAAGCCCGAATTTCTCAGGGGTGTTCAAATTGTTCATTGGAACCTTACGTAGCTGGACCTCTTAGATACCACCGAAGACAACGAACTTCCCTTGAGACGTGATGGATTTCCTTCCAATACCACCCTATGGAGTATCTCAATACGCTGTAAATAGCACTTTTGGAGGAGGGCAGGAAAAGGTCTGATGGACGCTGATACTGGCAGGGAAGAGATAGATTCCCAATCTTGCATCGCAGGAGCCCGAGGTTCACCGGCAGTCGAAGCCATAGCCAGCAGCTCACAACGCATGCACTCAAAATGACGCGTAAGTTCAACCGCCACTCGCCAAAGCCTTCCTTCACTCCGCGCCTTGAGGCGCTGTCCGGAGGTCGCAAATGTAGCTGCGCTTCTGCTCATCAGAGACACTCGTTGCCCGGAAGCGTGCATGAAGAAGCCCCCGCCAGGCGAGGGCTTCTTCATGCGGCAAGTACTGCCCAAAGCCTAGACGGCTGTATAGCCACCATCTACCGGAATGACGGCTCCGGTAATGAATTTCGCCTTGTCGCTGGCCAAGAAGGTGATCAAGTCAGCTACTTCCTGCGCCTCGCCCACACGTCCTGCCGGGTGCAACTTGGCGTACTGCTCCAGTGTTGGCTCATCAATCAACGGGGTACGGATGACACCAGGGGCCACCGCGTTGACGCGGACGCCTTCCTTGGCGTACATGGTGCCGGCGGCACGGGTCATATTCACTACGCCGCCCTTGGAGGCCGAGTAAGCAATGTTGTTGGACACTGCGACCATGCCGAACATCGAGGCGAGGTTGATGACAGCGCCACCGTCACCCTGCTTCAGCAGCTGGGCAATAACGTACTTATTGGTGTAGAAAACACCGGAGTAGTCGATGCCGTTAGTGCGTTCCCAGTTGTCAATGGTCGAGGTGACCACGTCACCTTCGCCGCCCACGCCGGCCGAGGCAACAGCAATGTCCACACGTCCGAATTCTTCGACGGTCTTGACCACTGCGGCTTCGACGTTCTCGGCATTGGACACGTCGCCCTGGTAGAACTTGGCGCCGATCTTGTCTGCGACTTCCTGGGATTTTGGATTGAAGTCAAAGATCATCACTTTGGCCCCTTCAGCGATGAAAGTCTTGGCTGTTGCCAATCCCAGTCCCGAGCCGCCACCGGTGATGAATGCGACCTTGTTGTTGAGTTCCATGATGCGCTCCAATCCTTCAATGAAGTGTGACCACTTCCGTGGTCCTATACTTCTATACAACCTCATTTTAGTTGAAGCGTCAATCACATGTGACGCGGGGATCAAATCCAGCAGCAATGCTGATTGGATACATCCTGCCCCGACCGTCAACCGCGGACCAGCATCCAGCACCTGACTGCCCAGCGGGGTAAACTCAGCCACGGACCCATCACCGTCGAGAGGACTTCATCATGCCGTTATGGCTTACCGCTAAGAATCAATTAGCAGATCGGTCGGCATGAAACTTTCAATCCTTGACCAGGTACCACTGACCGAACACGCCCCCACACGGGCCCAGGCGTTAGCCAGCGGCCTAAGGCTGGCACAGGACGCAGAGGCACTTGGCTACCACCGCATCTGGTTTGCCGAGCACCATAATTCGCAGTCCTTCGCCAGCGCCGCCCCGGAAATGATGACGGCCCTGGCACTGGAGCGCACAGAGAAGATCAGAATCGGCACCGGCGCGATTCTCTTGCCTTATTATTCGGCGCAAAAGGTCACCGAAGCGATGGGCCTGCTCTCGGCTGTACATCCGGACCGCGTTGATACCGGAGTGGGACGCGCCTCGCTCAGCGACCCGAACTATGCGGCAAAGATCGCCTCGCTGGTTCACGAGCTTGACGCCACCCACGCTCCTTCGAGCAGTGAGGCGGCCGGACGCGTCTGGGTGCTGGGTGCCGGAGGTTCCACCGCGCCACTGCCGGGAACTCTTGGTGCCGGCTACGTGCACGGCCACTTCCTGCGCCCCACTGGTGGCGAGGCGGCAACCAGAGCTTATCGCGAGGCAGCGCTAAGTTCCGGGCATATCCCGCACACGGTCTTGGCGGTCCGCTTCGTCACCGCAGAAACGGATGAACAGGCTCATGCGCTGGCCGAGGCCCTGCTGCTCTGGCGAGTGCGTAAGGACTTTGGCCACGACGGCCCCATTCCTTCGACAGCCAGCGCAGCGGGTTATCAGTGGAGCACCCAGGAACGTGCCCGGGCTGCGGAACGCAGCCAGGCACTGATTGTTGGAACCCCAGCCAAGGTCCGGGCCGAGCTTTTGGCATTGGCGCATTCCCATCAGGCCGATGAACTGATGCTCAACACTCTGGTCAATGATCCCGAAGACCGATTGAACGCTTACCGCCTCCTGGCAGAGGCTCTCATCGACTGATTGCGCAGACCCTCGTTGGCTTGGACAACTCAACATCGACAAGTAGCGCAGAATTGAACACCGGAATCCGGCGAATCGCAGTGCCCGACGGCACGTAGGGTTGATGTCGAGGACAACGCGCACCGTTTCCGGAGCTCATGAACCTATCAAAAGCAATGATCTTGATATGGAACTACCACTCATACTTTGCCTGCTTGCACCTCTCGAGAATTGCCAATGCTGGACTGCAAAAGGTTCAGCTGACGCATCTTTTAGCTGGAATGCATCGATCCACCGGAGGTGCCGTTCGCAGATCTCGATCCTCGTTCCGGACGGCCGGGCCAATGCCTTCACGAATTGATAAACCGCCCGATCACCCGGTCGTCCGCAGTCTAGCTACCCCATTGTCCGCATAGCACCGCTTCTTCGGCGAGCTAAATGACATCCGCGTTCTCCGCGGCGTTGCACGGAAGCACTCTGCTGGCGAGCACGCCGGGTTTGATTGGCTTGCACTCATTTTCCCTTTGCACAGGTCCCGGCACTCGCCCGTACACTGCGGGTCCTTGCAGCCCAGAGGTGCACTGCCCTCCTACAAAAGTAGGAGGGCGTCGATTCATCCGCAGCATTGCTCCACGGCCAAGTGCCGCTTTCCGAACCATGCCGGCAATGACTTCGCGAGCTCGTTAACCGCTGGATCATCAGGTTTTCCGCTAGAACGTGCCGCCCCGCTGGCCACATGGAAGCGCGTTCCAGGTACTTTCCTGCGCCCTCCTACAAAAGTATGATTGCAGGTCGAAAAATACATTTATACAATTGTCATGCGGACAATAAGGACATCAATTAGCGTATCTGAATATTTTGATTTGAAAGTTCATTTCCCGTTGCTCGCAGCCTTTGCTTTTCCCATACACCTCGACGAGGATCTAGGAATCTGGTTTGAAAAATAAAAAACTCATCGCTCTGGCCACCACAGCGGCTCTTCTGATCGCCCCCACAACCGCTTTCGCCAATGAGACCCCGGCTCCAAAACCCGCCGCATCCAGCCACTTGGAAGCTGTCAGCTCTTACTCCGTTGAAGACACCCTGAAACTGCTCTTGGCTGGATCCGGACCAGTCGCTGAGAAGAACCCCGAGCTGGTCAGATTCCTCGGATTTGCAGAGGATCGCCCCGCAACGGATGAGTCCGCACTCGAAGAGGTAATCGCCGACTACGTGAAGTTCGACCCGAAAACCGCTGCCTCCGTTCAAAAGCGGCTCGCGTCCGGGCAGCCCCAACAAGTTGAAAAGGCCCTGGCCGACCTGACTTCCTCTTTCCAGAAATACCTCAAGAAGAAGTCCGCCAGCCAGTCGGAGAAGAGCAATCTTCCCGTGGCCGATGCGGCCGGATGCGGCGTGTTCAAGGTGTGCGTCGGCGTAACGCTGCTCGCCGTGGCGAATGGTGTGGTGTACGCGAATGTGGCCGCTGCGACGTTCGCGGTGGCCACCTTGGCAATTGCCTGGGTCTACCTTATGGACGATCCGAGCCAGACTACCGAGTTTGAACGCGATGAGTTCATTGCCAAGATGACACGAGCGCTGAGCAGCTAGCCTCGCGATGCAAGATACACCAACAAAAGCCGCCCCAGGCCGAGCTGCGGCCTGGGGCGGCCTGCTGTCGCTGATAGCCTTTGTCCTGATTCTCGCGCTGACGATTGCCATGTCGCTGCCGAGCAACGTACTGGCCTCCCGCGACGGATCGCTGCTGAGGAAAACAAGTGTCGAGCTGATCCCCCAAGGCTGGGCATTCTTCACCAAGCCTCCGAGCGAAAGCGAGATCGTACCTTTTTCGGTGACCAATGATGCTGCACCAGTATCCGCGCTCGCGCCGCCACAGGCCGAATTCAAAAATCTCCTGGGCCTCTCCCGTGCACAGCGCGCCCAGGGTCCCGAACTGGCAGGCTACGTCAACGAAGTCACCCGTTGGGTCGACTGCACGTCGAGCGAACCCGGGATCTGCGCGCAAGACCTCCTGGACGAGGGCGGTACTGCGCAAAAGTTCGAATCCACGACTTCCGCTGCCTCGCTGTGCGGAACGATCATTGCGCTTGAAACCGAGCCTGTTCGTTGGTCGTTCAGAGAATTCTCCACCTCGGCGCGCACCGCGAAACGCGCAGCGTTGCTGGAGGTGTCATGCTGAACCGGATTCTTCAACCGATAGAGAACGCGATCGCCAATTTCCACGGGGCAGATCGCTGGATTGGGTCTGGCCGCACGCTGATTGCGCTGGCGCAGCTGAGCATACTTTGCTTTACGCCCACCGCATACCTTTTCGTGCCGGTCTCCGGAGAACCGCAAAAGCCGCACTGCGAAGGGTGGAAGGGCCTCACCGCCTATTGCTTGGGCAACGACGATTTCCGGCCTTGGGTCTCAATACTGCTCATTGCCCTTCTTATGGTGGTCGCCTCGGGCTTCTTCCCGGCTCTGACAGCGGTGCCGCATTACTGGGCTACGGTATCCATCTCGACGGGAATCTCGCTGCCTGACGGTGGCGAGGCTGCGGCTCAAGTCATCACGCTATTTTTGGTTTTCCTGCTTTTGGGCGACCGCCGGAAAACTCATTGGCATCGAGCTTCACCGAGCACCAGGCCGAGAAATGTCCTGCTTGGGCTGACCTGGGCCGCTCATTGGGGACTTCGGCTTCAGATGGCTTGGATCTATGTGAACGCGGCAATTCCCAAGCTTTCGGTCCAAGAGTGGAAAGACGGAACCGCGGTGTACTACATAACCCGCGGTGAATTCTTCGGTGCGCCAAAGCACCTGCAAGAACTGATCTATTGGGCAACGTCCATGCCCTTGGTCGAACTGATGTTGACGTGGGGAACTATCGCCGCCGAACTGACGATTGCCTACTTCTTGATTTTCGGGAAGAAGCGCACGCGCCTGGTCTCGCTGGCTTTATGCGTCGCTCTGCATGCGGGCATCATTGCAGTCATCGGCCTGTGGTCCTTCGCTCTGGTGATGATCGGCGGAGTTGCCGCAGCCATGGCGGGTATCCAACTGAGACGGCAGGTTCATGCACCGGGTGCCCAGCGATCCGCTCCCATCACCGCTGCACCCGCTGACTTCACCGGCGTAAACTCGCTTGGCTCAAGCGACAAGCATTCAACTTCTCCCCTAGTTAAAGGAATATGAAATGGAAGACCTGGCATTTGGAGCTCTTGTAGTTAGCATCCTGTTTGTCCTCATGTGCACAATGCTGGCTTCAATGACCCGGTCAGGGTCTTTATCGGCCAACCGCGTCTTCGGCTTGAAGACCAAGCACACGCTCGCCTCCGATGAAGCGTGGATAGCGGGGCACAGGGCCGCCGGTCCCCTATTATGGGGTTCCGCTGCTGTCGCACTGGCTGGCGCTGTCACGACCGGCCTGCTGCTTGCTGCCGGTGATTCGCAAGTTGCCGGTGTGGTGGGCTGGGTCGGCGTGCTGATAAATGTGGGGCTTCTGGTTTACGCAACCCGAGTCGCGAACAGGGCAGCTCGCGCCGCATAATTGCGGCGCGCACCCCTGCACTCGATAGTTGAATGCAGATGGCTGCGGTCTTGGAGGTTCAACGCCCCGCACCGCCAGCTAGGCAGGCGGTGAGCTG
>DNHA01000110.1:0-1675 GCA_003486025.1 Micrococcaceae bacterium
TATCAGCATTCCGTGGGCGAGCTGCATTCCCGCGGTGATGATGACACCTGCGTGGTACGTTCCCATGAACCATGCGTAGAGCTTGCGGTGGGAGCTGATGTTGAATGCCTTCTCCAGCAGCAGTACCAGCAAGGTGACGATGAAACCAAGCACCAGCAGGTGCGTATGGACTACCGAAAGCTGGGTCCACCCGCCTTCGGGGAAGTCGTTCATCTTGGTGAATTCGCGGAAGAACAGTCCGGACGCGACGCCTACGAGCATGTAGGCAAAGGCGATGTTGATGAGTTTACGCATGAGTTTCACTTTCAATGAGTTCGGTGTTTGAAGAATTTTCTTTGGTGTTGCTGGTACCGCGGTATCCGAAGACCGGAGATTTTGTGCGGTCCAGCAAGATGAACAACGCCGGCAGCAGCAAGGTGCGTACGACGAACGTGTCCATGAGTACTCCGAGACCAACGATCAGGCCAAGCTGGCCCAAGACCATCAGCGGCAAGCTGGACAAAGCGGCAAATACTCCTGCCAAGACCACGCCTGCGCTGGTGATGACCGTCCCGGTACGGCTGGTGGCATTGATGATTGCATCCGCCAGAGGCATCCGAAGAGCGTCTTGTTTGACTCTCTGTGTCAGGAAGATTGTGTAGTCAACGCCCAGGGCTACCAGGAAGACGAAGGCAAGCAGCGGAACCTGAACGTCCAACGCCGAGGTGTCAAAAACCATGGATCCGATCAAGGATCCCAAGCCCACCGCGGCCGCGGCACTGAGCAAGTTCGTCAACGAGAGCAGCAAGGCGGTGCGGAACTTTCCGGTGACAACCCACAGCGTGATGAGGCAGACCAGCAAGATCAGCGGCGCGATGACCAGGAAGTCACGTACGTGGCTTTGGTGCGAGTCGTAGGCTTCGGCAATGGTTCCGCCAACGAGGGCCTCAGCGCCGGGAACCTGCTCGAACTCGGTTCGCAGCGACTTGATCAGTTCGAAGCTTTCCGGCGAACCTGATTCGCTGTTGCCGATAATCATGACGCGGTCGGATCCGTTGTCCGGCAGTGCCGGCAATTGTGTAGCGCGTTCTACTCCCGGCACAGCTTTGGCTGCGGTCGTGACCGCTTCGCCGGTACCGGGGGAAGCAAGAACGGTGATGGGTGCGGTATCTCCGACGGGGAAGTGCTCGGCCAGTCGTTGGGTGGCGGACGTCGATTCGGTGGCGGTACGGAACTGTTCGGTTTGGCGTAGGCCTACGCTGGTTGCACCTAGCGCGGATGCCAAGATGCCAAGAATGAGTACCAGCGCACTCAGGTTGACTACCGGACGCTTGATGACCGCCGCTGCGGCTTTCCCCCAGATGGATCGCTTGGCAATTTCGTGATCCGGGCGGGGAACCAGTGGCCAGAAAACTTTTCGGACACACAGTGCCAACACTGGGGTCAGTACGAACAAATTGAACCCGGCAGCGATCAGTAGGCCTACCGCACAGACAATACCCAAGCCACGGGTGTCCTCCATGACGGCTAGGGCCATCGTGGCCAGCGCCAAGACAACGGTCAAGTTCGAGGAAACAATCGCTTCAAAGCTGTTGCGCCAGGCGCTAGCAAGAGCAGCTCGGTGATCGGTGTGCTGGTGCAGCTCATCACGGTAGCGGGAGATAAGCAACAGTGCATAGTTGGTGCCGGCACCGAT
>DNHA01000110.1:1724-2322 GCA_003486025.1 Micrococcaceae bacterium
GCACACCGGAGTCAAAGTGCAGATTGAAAGGCTCGCTGAGTGCGTTGGCGATGAGGCTTGCGCTGCGATCCGCTAGCCCAACGACAGCCAATGGAATTAGCCAGAGAATAGGGGAGCGGTAGGTGAGAATCAGCAGTACCGCCACGATGCCGATAGTCACTGCCAGCAAGGTGAAGTCTGCGCCGGCGAAGGTCGCGGACAAATCCAGCCCAAAAGCTGGTGCTCCGGAAACCTCGATGAGCATCCCGGCGTTTTCATTGGTGCTGATCTGCTCACGCAGATCAGTGACCATGGCCCGGTCAGCGTCGGTGCCCGCGCTGTCCCAGGAGGCGGTCAGCAAAGAAAGCTTGCCGTCCTCGCTGACGAGCGGCTTGGAAATCTCGACATTTAGTTCATCGCTGAGCTTGCCCGACAGGGCCTTTAGTCCTGTGAGATCAGTGTTGCTCAGCTGTTGCTGATCGGGGTGTCCGGCAACGAGCAGTGCTGACTCTTTACCGGAATCCGGGATTTGTTCGAGGAGCTTGGCCACTGTGGCCGAGTCAGAGCCTGCGACTAATGTACTGGTGCTGCGTTCGGCTGCCGGAATGGAGCTGAGCAC
>DNHA01000110.1:2329-4344 GCA_003486025.1 Micrococcaceae bacterium
GGATGACGGCGAGCGCCCCGAGAAGCCAGAGGCGTGCACCGCGGCGTGAGGTGAGCGAATTCGCTACCGATGTGAGAACTGGAGATTTCATACTTCTAGTCAATGCCAAATCGAGGTTTAGCAAATCGTGAAAGCGTTCGAACTCTATCTCAACCGTTCGGTTGATACGCTCGCCAGGAGCGGACTGCTAAATTAGTCCGTGGTTGCGGGCAGCCTGCACCGCGGCGGTTCGTGTAGGAGCCTGCAGCTTGTCAAAAATATGCACCAAGTGAGTCTTCACGGTCGCTTCTGAGACGAACAGTGCCCGGGCGATTTCGCGGTTACTTAGGCCCGTGGCCAAGTGCTTCAATACTTCGGCTTCGCGGCTGGTCAAGGCAATTTTTGGTTTGCGCAACCCGGCCACTACACGTTGGGCCATCTCAGGGGCTAGCACCGTGTGCCCGGCAGCCGCCTGGCGGACCGAATCGATGATCGTTTGCGAGGCGACGTCCTTGAGCAAGTACCCCGCGGCTCCCGCCTCGATGCACTGCAGGATCTCGGCATCCTTGTCAAAGGTGGTCAAGATGAGTACGTGGGGCGGATTGGGTAAAGCGCGAAGTGCCGCGGTAGTAGCCATACCATTCATGCCATCTCCCAGCCGGAGGTCGCACAAAACCACGTCTACCGGGGTTTGGGAGGCTAGTTCAACTGCTTCTTAACCACTGCCAGCTTCGCTGAGTACGGAAATGTCCTCATAGTTTTCAAAGAGTGCGCGCAATCCGGTGCGCACGATGGGGTGGTCGTCAACCAGCATAAGGTTAATCAATTTCCGGCCTCAGGGTTCTTTAGTGGGACATAGGCCGACAAAGCGGTACCTTCGCCCAGCGTGCTTTCAATGTCTAGTCCGCCGCCTAGTTCGCGTAAGCGTTGGCGCATGGCAGGTAAACCGAATCCACCGGATTCCAAGTTCTTTCCCACGTTGGATTGCCATTGGGCAAGGCTGAATCCAATGCCGTCATCAACGATATCCAATCTGATGGCATCACCGGTATCTGCCAACGAGACTACCGTGCGTGTGGCCTTTGCATGGCGACGCACGTTCGCAAGCGCCGACTGTGCGGTGCGTAGCAGGGCCACCTGAATTCCGGGATCCAGCACTGGAAGGTCGGCATCCACCCGCAGCTCACTGGAGACCGCACAATCCTTTTCAAAGTCCTCGAGCATACGCTGCAGTGCTCCGGCGAGCGCCTGGGAATCTAATTCGCTCGGTGACATGGCGGCAATGATTCTGCGCAGGTCGGAGAGCCCTTGTCCGGAGAGCTCTTCGATTCTTTCCAAGGCGTTGGTCGCTTGGCCAGTTTGCTGCGTGTGGAGAGCGGCTTTGGCATGGAGCCCAATGGAAGAGAGCTGCTGAGCGATGGTGTCATGGATTTCTCTGGCCACTCGGGTACGTTCGGCAAGTGCGCCGGCTTCATGCTGGGAGCGTGCCAGTTCCTCTTGGAGGTCAGCCATTTCCTTATGTGCGCGCAACAGCGAGGAGACAAGCTCGTTGCGTTCGGCAATATCGCGTTCGAGCTGTAAATATCCGCGGGAGATTCCCCAAGCGAAGGTGCCACCGACCAGTGGGCCAACTACGCCGGAGACTGTCGTTTCACCATTGTGCAGGAAAGGCGCCACAACGGTGAGCACATATACAGCCGCGGACCAGACAACGGAAAGCCCCAATGCCAGTTGGTGGCCTATGAGCAGCCAGAGGCTAAAGGCAACCCACATGAATTCCGGTGAGGCACTCATTCCGAGGGCCCAGATGGCCACGAGCACCGCCAGCCAATATCCCGGCAGCCGGGTACTTCCCTTGGAACGGAGAATCACGAATCCGAAGAGGTACCACAGAGCAAAAAGTCCTGCCGCGGCGATGGCCAACCAGAGACTGGATGCTGCGGTTGACGCTGCCCGAAGTAGCGCGACAAGGAGCAAAACCGCCGTAATCAGGTGTTGCCCCCAGCGCAGAGCACGCACCGAGAGCGCTCGTTGCT
>DNHA01000044.1:0-1682 GCA_003486025.1 Micrococcaceae bacterium
CTGATTCCGCCATGGCGGGTAGCGCTGAGCCCATTTCTGGTTCGGCCCCCGGCAGCATGATGCGCATCAGCGGGTTAGCGGCAAGTGATTCTGCCGCCGCAAGACTGCGTCTACCTTCTTCTTGCTCAAAATTATTTGTCGCCTGAGTTGTTGAAACCACCACAACACCGGTAAGTACCACGGCAATGATCAGCAGCTGCAGGACCAGATACTGGCCTGCCAGAGAGATCCGGTTGGTGAACAGTTTGCTGGCCCACCCTTTGATGCTCTGCACTGCCTCACCTCGTCTCTGCGTCATGTCTTTGCTGTACTTTTCCAACCTCACGGTAGTACCCGTGCAACTGGCAACTTTACCGATAAATATCATGAAGCAGATCACAATTTTTGGTTACACAATGAACAGTATTTTCTTTGCGTACGCAAGAGTGACGTGCTTCACCCTTGTGCTTAGAGTTGAACTATTCGCACCCCGATGAAAGCAAAGAGGCTGAATCAATGAAAACCTTTAAATCCATGCGTGTCATGGCAGCGGTTGCCGCTGCGGCAGCGCTGACCCTAACCGGTTGTGGCGTCACCAGCTCCGGCTCCGGCTCCGATTCCAGCACTTCCCCCAGCGCCGAGAGCGGCCCGCTGAAGGATCTGCGCATCATGGTCCCTAATACCCCAGGCGGCGGTTACGACACCACCGCTCGTGTGGCAGCCAAGGTCATGGATGATGCTGACATCGCAGCAAACTTGGAAGTCTTCAACCTTGCTGGTGCTGGCGGCACCGTGGGTCTTGCACGACTGGTCAATGAAAAGGGCAATGGAGATTTGGCCATGTTGATGGGGCTTGGCGTAGTGGGCGCTAGCTACACCAATGAATCAGATGCCAAGCTGACCGAGACCACCCCGATTGCCAAGCTCATCGAAGAGCCAGGCGCCATCATGGTCTCCAAGGATTCCCCATACAAGACCATTGACGACCTAGTCGCAGCCTGGAAGAAAGATCCAGGAAAGCTCTCGGTCGGTGGCGGCTCCTCACCTGGCGGTCCGGATCACTTGTTGCCAATGCAGCTAGCAGAAGCAGTGGGCATCGATCCTAAGCAGGTGAACTTCGTTTCCTACGACGGCGGTGGCGATCTTCTTCCAGCCATCTTGGGCAACAAGCTTGCATTCGCAGCTTCGGGTGCCGGCGAGTACATGCAGCAGATCGAAGAGGGCTCAGTTCGCGTGCTGGCTACCAGTGGCGACAAGCGTCTCGAAGGTGTGGATTCTCCAACTCTGAAGGAATCCAACATTGATCTAGTCTTCTCCAACTGGCGCGGACTAGTAGCCCCACCGGAGATCTCAGATGCGGATAAGGCCAAGTGGACCGATGCCATCACTAAGATGCACGAGTCCGCGGAGTGGAAAGAAGCATTGAAGACCAACGGTTGGACCGATGCGTTCATGACCGGTGACGATTTCTCAGCATTCCTTACCGAGCAGGATGAGCGCGTAGCAAACGTACTCAAGACCCTGGGTCTGGCGTGAGCGAAGTAACCACAGTGAAGAAGAAGCGCGTCGAACTCCTGTTCGCCGCGTTTCTTTTTCTGGTGGGAGTCATTGTGTTCGTTGATGCGTCGCAGCTTCATGTGACGTACTCCCAAGCCGATGTGGTGGGCCCTAAGGCTCTGCCCTACGCGGTCTCTGGGATTCTG
>DNHA01000044.1:1752-3502 GCA_003486025.1 Micrococcaceae bacterium
GGCGAAGAAGGCGAAGACGTTGATCTGAGCCAGCCCTCAGATTGGAAGGTTCTCCTGCCGCTGTTGGCAGCATTTGTGATCAACATTTTGCTGATCAACACCGCCGGCTGGGTTATCTCAGGAACGATCTTGTTCTTTGGTTCTGCCGTGGCATTGGGAAGCCGCCGATATGTACTGACAGCCCTGATCTCCATAGCTATGGCTTTTGGCACGTTCTACGGCTTCTATCTAGGTTTGGGAATTAAACTTCCCGCCGGAATTCTCTCGGGGGTGCTGTAAATGGAAACTCTTAGTCTCCTCATGGATGGCTTCGCCTCAGCATTAACACCTATCAACTTATTGTTCGCGCTCGTTGGCGTGATCCTCGGTACCGCGGTGGGCGTCTTGCCAGGCATTGGGCCGGCTATGGCCGTTGCCCTTTTGCTTCCTGTCACCTATGGCATGGAAACGTCCAGTGCGCTGATCATGTTCGCTGGTATTTACTACGGCGGCATGTACGGTGGCTCGACCACCTCGATCCTTCTCAATACTCCGGGTGAGTCTGCAACGGTGATCACTGCCATTGAGGGCCACAAGATGGCGAAGAACGGACGAGCCGCCCAGGCGCTAGCTACCGCAGCCATTGGTTCGTTCGTTGCAGGCACCATCGGCACCGCATTGCTGGTCGGGTTCGCACCGATTGTCGTGAAGTTTGCGGTCAGCCTTGGTGCACCAAGTTACTTCGCCATCATGGTGCTCGCCCTGATCACCGTGACCGCAGTCCTAGGTTCCTCAAAAATTCGTGGTTTCGCAGCACTGGGTCTTGGCCTGGCCATTGGATTGGTTGGCATGGATCCGGTTTCCGGGCAGAGCCGTCTGACCTTCGGCTTTGCGCCTCTGGTTGATGGTTTAGATATCGTAGTGGTCGCCGTAGCAATTTTTGCCATCGGCGAGGCACTCTGGATTGCCGCTCACCTACGCAGCAATCCATCACGCACCATTCCAGTGGGCCGTCCTTGGATGGGCAAGGAAGACTGGAAGCGTTCGTGGAAGCCTTGGCTGCGCGGCACCGCGTATGGTTTCCCATTCGGCGCACTTCCTGCAGGCGGCGCAGAGGTCCCCACCTTCTTGTCCTATGTGACGGAAAAGAAGCTTTCAAAGCACCCTGAGGAATTCGGCCATGGGGCTATCGAAGGAGTTGCAGGTCCTGAAGCTGCCAACAATGCTTCAGCTGCCGGTACGCTCACACCGATGCTCGCACTTGGCCTGCCAACCAATGCCACTGCTGCGGTCATGCTGGCCTTCCTGACCATGAAGGGCATTCAGCCAGGTCCATTGCTCTTTGAAAATGAGCCGGCCCTGGTCTGGACCTTGATTGCCAGCCTATTTATTGGCAACACCTTGCTATTGCTGATCAACCTGCCTTTGGCACCTGTCTGGGCCAAGCTGTTGAAGATCCCTCGCCCATTCTTGTACGCAGGTATCTTGTTCTTCGCCACCTTGGGCGCGTTCTCTGTCAACATGCAGACCGCAGACCTCTGGCTGTTGCTGTTGATCGGTATTCTAGGCTTTGCACTTCGCCGTTTCGGTCTGCCGATTCTTCCACTGATCCTCGGTGTGATTATTGGGCCTATGGCCGAGCAGCAACTGCGTAAATCATTCCAGCTTAGTGCGGGCGAGATTTCAGGCCTGTGGAGCGAACCAGTAGCCGTCACGGTGTACATCATTATTGCCATTGTGCTGCTCATCCCATTGATCCTCTCGATCCTTC
>DNHA01000251.1 GCA_003486025.1 Micrococcaceae bacterium
CATGGTCCAACTTTCAACTGGTAGGCCGATACCTGACGAACTTTGCAGGAGGTCCAAAAAATTTATGGGAACAAGTACTCAAGCGCCAAGGGCGAGGAAATTATTTCCTAGTGACCGTCAGTTTCTCGCGCGGATCGCTTCGATGGAAAGGATTCGCATCTCAACGAGTTCCGCGAAGATCTCGTCGCTGGTCTGTTCGGGAAGCTCAAGCGACGCCCGGCACAGAGGCGCATCCACCTCTGGGTAGTTATCCAGCCAGCGTTCGGCCACGATTCGGGTGACTACGTCGCGGTATTGCACCGGGGCACGATCATAGGGATAGTCAAATTTCAGTGCGAAGCCGAGCACATCCTGTTCCAGGCAACGTGACACAGTGACCGCATTTTTCAGCGGCAGACCAATGGCGACAAAAAATTTCAGTAGCCGTTCCAGCAATTCGGTGTGCCTGGGCCCAATATCGGCGGTCACGCTTTCTTCCATTCCCACCAGGGTGGCGCGTGGGAACATCCGATAGACCTCGCGTGAGCGGTTGTAGGCTTCGACCACGGAATCACGCCAGTTATCCGGATCAAAATCGATGAACGGAGCCTTTTCCAAAAATTGCGCTACCGCGAGGTTGATGATCTCTTGGCGGTCAGCCACGTAGTTATACAGCGCCCGCGGGGTCACGGAGAACTCTGCTGCCAGCCGGTGCATAGTTACCGCGGAGAATCCTTCGTTTCCGGCGATGCCCAGGGCCCGGGCAGCTAGTTCGTCACGTGAGAACGTCGCCCAATTTGAGTCTTTTCGGGGTCGGCCTCGCCCACGCTTAGCTGACGGTGTCGGCACGGAATTGGGGGCATCGCTCATAATCCCATTCTAAGCAGCCACGCGCCTATATCCCGGAATCTACTTGGCTGTTTGCTTCCTTGTCGTCGCTCAGATTCGAACACGGAGCTAATACAAGGCCAACAGCTTGCGTACCCGCTCATGCCACAGTCCACCGGCGAGCGCTAAATGCCCGACGGCGAATGCCAGTCCTCCCACAACCCAGGTGTCGATTAGCTCCGGTTGCCCCAGCTTGCCGAAGGCGAGAGCTAGTCCGGCGGCAATGACCAGGATCCCGACGGCAATCAAGGCTATTTGGACCCAGAATNNCCAGTCCTCCCACAACCCAGCTGTCGATCAGATCCAGATGCCCCAGATTGCCCAATGCGAGAACAAGTCCGGCGGCAATGACCAGGAGCCCGGCGGTTATCAATGCTATTTGCACCCAGAATTTGCGGGTGGGCAGCAGAACGGCCAATAGCCCTAAGACGATTGCCGGTGAAATGATCAGCCAGATGCTGCTGGTGATCTCGTCGAGAGCCGGACGCACCGCCCAGACCAGTCCTAATAGCACTAGCAAGGCACCGGCAATCAACCAGAGCGGTCCCGGATGAGCCATGGATCCACGCATCATAATCACCGGAGTGAGCACCTGCGCCCACAGCAATACGGTGACCGGGACGAAATACAGGCCAATGCCTGCAGCGCCCGCGATCACCACGAGCGTGAAAAGTACCGCGCCGAGTATTGAAAGGATCCAAGTGAACTTATTCTGCATCCACAGCCGCAGTGCGCTCAGCACTACCGGAAGTATCGCTAGCCAGATGATCTGGGCTCCCACCGAGGCTTCCCACGTGGACAGCATGGTCTCTGCCGACACTGTGCCGTCTGACTCGACGGTGGCAATAGGTCCGAAGTAAAGCACCACCGCGGTCAGCAGAGCAAAGGCAACAATCGGCCAGCCAAGAATTCGGTTCAGGAATTCTTTGCCGCTGCGTACCGCTAATGCTTCGGGTTCGGTGCGCCGGAACTTTTCGGCTCGCATTGCTGCGGTGCCGAGTTGCTCAAATAGCTCTACCTGATTGCGGCCGCGGCCGGGCAGCTGACGGATCTTCGCGTTGGTTTGTTCAATGATCCTATTTCGCTCTTCAGCGTTCAGGTGTCCCAATTCGAGGCGCAATTGATCCAAGTATTTGCGTGCTGCGCGTGGTAGGCGTGACTTCATGAGGCTTACTTTAGCCGGTGAACTCGCCAGTTTGGCGGATGCCACCGTTGTGCCTGACCCATGGTGTCTGATGGCATGGTGAGTGGTTTTCGTGTTGAGGAAAAACTTATTTGCCGGCTCCCGCGCGCTNNGGAAAACCTATTTGCCGGCTCCTGCGGTCAGCCCGCCCACAATGTATTTCTGCAAGAACAAGAACAGCGCCATGACCGGGATGGCAGCGAGCACCGCACCGGCCGCGAACACCGACCAATTCGAGGTGAATTCTTCCGAGACGTAGGAGTACAGGCCTACTGCGAGCGTTTGATTCTCCGGGCTGACCAGCACTACGGAGGCGATCACGAAGTCACTGGTGGTGGAGATGAATGACAGCAATCCCACCACTGCAAGGATCGGTGCCACCAGGCGCAGGATCATGGTGAAGAAGATTCGCGCATGCCCAGCCCCATCAATCTTGGCTGCCTCATCAATTTCTATCGGCACAGTGTTGAAGAACCCATACATCAGGTAGGTGTTTACACCCAGCGCGCCACCGAGATACACCATGATCAGTGCAATCTGGTTGTCGATACCCAGGGCTGGGTAGACATCCCCCAGGGTCGTGAGCAAAATGAAGATTGCTACCACTGCCAGCAATTGCGGGAAAATCTGGACTACCAATAAGGACACCAGGCCAAAGCGGCGGCCTTTGAAGCGCATCCTGCTAAAGCTGTAGGCGGCGAGTGCACCAAGCAGCACGGACGCGGCAGCGGTAGTTAGTCCGATAAACATTGTGTTAGCAAACCATGCAGCGAAGGGACGCTGTTCATTAGCGAAGAGCTTCTCGTAGCTTTCCAAACCAATGGTGCTGAAGAATCCGTTGGAGGAAAGCAGGGTGCCGTTGGGATTGAGCGACGCGGAAAGAACATAGAGCAGCGGGAAGGCCGCGTAGATGCACAGCGCCACACCAATGAGGTGGCGCCAGCCGGCTGCCGCGAACCACTGACCGAAGGTTTTCTTCGGTCCCTTGGATGAGATTGAGGTTGCAGTGCTCATTAGTTCAATTCCTCCAGAGCTTTGGTCTGCTTAAAGCTGATGACCGCGATCAGCGAAACGATCAAGAAGATGATGATGGAGAATGCGCTAGCCAACCCGTAGTCGCGCTGTGAGCCGACGAACGCTACCTTGTACACCATCGAAATGAGGATGTCCGTGGAACCCACGTTCATGGCGCCGTCCGCTAAACGTGGTCCGCCCTCGGTCAGCATGTAGATGATGTTGAAGTTGTTGAAGTTGAACGCGAAAGAAGAGATCAGCAGCGGCGCTACGGATACCAGTAGCAATGGCATCTTGATCAACCGGAAGATCTGGAAGGGTTTCGCCCCGTCAATTTTCGCGGCTTCAGAAAGCTCTTCTGGAATCGATTGCAAGGCGCCAGTGCAGACGAGGAACATATAAGGGAATCCAAGCCAGAGGTTGACCCAGAGCACGGAGAACTTGGCTAGCCATGGGTCGGTAAGCCAGGGTATCGAGGCTCCGTTGAAAAGTACCTGGTTAACAAAACCGAAGTCCTTGTTCAGCATGCCTGCCCAGACCAGGCCGCCAAGGAATGCAGGGAACGCATAAGGCAGGATCGAGATGACTCGGTAGATCTTGCGCCCCTTCATCCGCAGGTCGTTGAACACAATCGCAAGGAATAATCCAAGGAAGAAGGTCGTGGCGACCGAGAGAAATGCGAAGACGAAGGTCCATACGGTGACCGAGATCAGCGAGCTGCGGATCGAGGAGTCAGTGATAGCCCGAGTGAAGTTGTCAAAACCTACGTTGATGGACCAGCCCGGCATTAATTGCTCACCATCCGGTGCGGTATAGGCGCCCACGCCGGTGTCGCTATATACCGTCCCGGTGATCGAGTCGGTCATCGTATCTGCACCCTTGTCGTAGACCAGGGTGGAAGTGTACTGATATGCGGTCCGTCCATCGGAGGTGCGAAGAGTTCCCTGGGTCGGGTCTTCACTCATGGGCACCGCTAAGGACGTGACCTCCTGTTGCCGGCCAAGTAAATCAGCGAAGTTCAGCTGGGTGTATTTTCCAAGTGCTGCCGGGTCAATCGGTGCCAGCGGGTCATCGGAGTCCCCCACAAGCTGCTGCCCTTCACGCTCTACCAACAGCGCCAGCCCGTCGGCACCATCCAGCACCGTCACCGGGTAGCTGGCCGAATCAGGCACACGTTGCTGATTGGTTTGCAGCAGCGACATGATCGCGTCGTCCTGATCCGAGTTGTGCCCGGATCCATAGTTGGTAAAGGCGATATAACCGGTGTAACCAATGACAAAAACTTGGAAGATCAGCAGAAATACGGCGCCGGGTGCCAAATACTTAGCCGGCAGCCACCCTCGTTTGAGGTAGATGACGTTGATCAATAAGGTAACGACACCGATGATGCTGGCAATAAGCACCGCGTCTTTGGCTACCGCGAGGAAAACTGCAAATACTGCGGTGGCGTCCAGGACCGCCAGCGCGACGATCTTGAAGAGCATCGTGCCCAGTCCGCCGCTAAATTGGAGCGAAGTACTTTTTTCCCCGGAAGCACGTTCAGGGGCGGCTTCTTGTGGCGCGGTGGTTTTGAGATTCATCTACGTGGTCCTTGAACGATTCTGCCAGCGGTTATCGGTGTGGTTAGGCCGGGGTGTGAGTCCAAGACTTATACCCCGGCCAACGCAGAACTACTTGGAAATTGCTGCTTCGATGTCCTCAGCCATCTTGTCCCAGCGCTTGGCTGGATCTTTGGCCTTGCCGGAGATGATGTCAGCTTCGGCCACACCCCAGAATTCCCAGACCGCAGCCATTTCGGGAACGTTTGGCATCGGAACACCGTTGGCTCCAACTTCACCGAAGGCCGCAACTACTTCGTCAGATTTCGCGGCCTCGAAGGCTGCCTTGTTTGCTGGTGGACGGTCGCCAACCTTATAGAGCTCGGTCTGCACCGCCTCGGTACCAATGTAGTTGGTCAAAAATTCTGTAGCTGCCAACAGGTTTTCGGTCTTCGAAGAGACGAAGAATCCCTGGACTGCCACGAACGGTTGTGCTGGTTCGCCACCGGCGCTTGGGATTGGGTCAATGGACAACTCAATCTTGGCTTTTTCGGCCGCTTCGACGTTCCATGGGCCAGTAATCAAGAATGGTGAATCGCCGGAAACAAACTTTTCCTTGGCAATATCTGAGTCCACGGAGGTTTTCAGTGTGCCTTCTTTGCCCTGTTCAGCCATCCACTGAGCGAATTTCTCGCCGCCGGAGTTGTTCAATTCCAGCTTGCTGGCGTCATAGGCACCATCGGCATCGGTACCGAACACTGGTGCGCCGAATGAAGTCTGGAATGGGTAGAGATGGAATGGATCACCAGTTTCGGAGACCTGCACCAGGAATGGGAAGTCTGCCCCTGATTTTTCACCGGCAGTGATCATCTCGTCAAAGGTGGCAGGTGCTTTATCAGCCAGCTTGGTGTTGCGTAGCAGTGCCAAGTTTTCGGTGGCATAGGGGACGCCGTAGGCTTTTCCTTCATAGCTCATCGCGTTGACCGCGACATCCTGGAAGTCTGCTGCTTTGTCGCCCAGTTCTACCGGCTGAACAACGCCGTTATTGACGAGATTGCCCAACCAGTCATGGGCGCCGATGGTGATATCAGGACCCTTGCCGGTAGGTACCTGACGCAGGAAGTCTTCTTGAATCTTCGAGAAATCCTTGATGACCAGATCTACCTTCACGCCACTGGCTGCCTGGAAGTCCTTGGCCGCCAGTTTCAGCACTGGTTCACGGTTTGCGTCAACCCAGACGGTCAACGATCCGGCTTCAGAAGGCGCCGAGGCAGAAGCCGCGGGCGAGCTGGAAGTGGTGGGTTCGGTCGTAGTGCCGGATCCGCCGCAGGCGGTCAGCGAGAGTGCGGCGATGGCCGTCATGGCCCCGCCGACAATCAGGGAGCGAGCGTTCACCTTCATTGGTGTACCTTTCGTGACAACCTCGGTCCAAGGTCGGGACCGGGCGGATCTGAGCGTCGAAGGTTTTCGACAAATATGTAAGCGTTTCCAGAGTGACATAGATCATTGGCGTTGGCAACACTCAGCAAAGAATCAATCATTCTTCCTTGCTGCGCATGCCCACCTCCACGCGAAGCAGATGAATTACTGGAAGCGTTTACAAGCACGTACTCATCGCCTATCGTTATCGTCATGACTCAAACGCGCGCGCTTTCGACCACGCCATCAACCGAGCCCGGCTCGGAATGGTGGCGCACCTCGGTGATCTACCAGATCTATCCACGCTCCTTCGCAGACGCCAACGGAGATGGAATCGGAGATCTGCAGGGCATTACCGCCCGCCTGGAACAGCTGGCCACCATGGATATTGACGCAATCTGGCTCTCGCCCTTTTTCACCTCACCCCAAAAAGATGGAGGCTACGACGTCTCCAACTATGTGGACGTGGACCCGCTCTTTGGCACCTTGGCCGATTACGACGCAATGGTGGCCCGCGCCCATGATCTCGGATTACGCGTCATCATTGATCTTGTTCCAAACCACTGCTCCGATCAGCACCCCTGGTTCCAGGAAGCATTGAACTCCCCGGCCGGCTCCCCCGAACGCGATCGCTTCATCTTCCGCGACGCCGATGAAGGAACCTTGCCCAATAACTGGGAATCGGTGTTCGGCGGACCCATGTGGACCCGGACCGCCAACGAAGACGGCACCCCCGGCCAGGTGTACCTGCATATCTTCGATGCCACGCAACCAGACTTCAACTGGCACAACGAGGAAGTCCGCGCGATGTTCCGCGACGTACTGCGCTTCTGGCTGGACCGCGGCACCGATGGTTTCCGCGTGGACGTTGCCCACGGCAACATCAAGGCCGACGGGCTTCCCGATTTCACCCCGGACCCCAAGGGCGCATCCATGGGTGGTACCGAGGAGCTTGCCCCGTGGTGGGGCCAGGACGGGGTGCATGAAATCTACCGCGACTGGCGTACCGTCATGGATGAATATGCTGGCCAGCGCGTGCTTTGTGCCGAAGCCTGGGTCAACCCACTGGACCTGATGGCGAAGTGGGTGCGTGAGGACGAGATGCACCAGGCCTTCAATTTCCCTTATCTCAGTACCGGCTGGGATGCCTCGGCAATGCGTGAAGTAATCGACGAGTCAATCGCGGCCTTCGGCGCGGTCGGCGCACCGAGCACCTGGGTACTGTCCAACCACGATGTCGTACGCCACTCCTCCCGGTTGGCGCTCACCGCAGACAACCCGCAGGGCGAAGGGATCGGACCGCTGACCCCAAACCATCCGGACCCGGTCATCGGTTTGCGCCGCGCCAGGGCGGCCTCCACGCTGATGCTTGCACTGCCCGGTGGCGCCTATCTCTATCAGGGCGAAGAGCTCGGCTTGCCCGAAGCCACGGAACTGCCTGACGAAGCACGCCAGGACCCGACCTGGTTCCGCACCAATCACGAGCGCTACGGCCGAGATGGCTGCCGGGTTCCGCTTCCCTGGGAAGCCGAGGCCCCAGCCTGCGGCTTCAGCAGCACCGGAGAAAGCTGGCTGCCCCAGCCCGAACAGTGGGCCGCCTATGCTCGTTCACTGCAGGAAAATGACGAAGACTCAACGCTGCACCTGTACCAGGAACTGCTGCGTTTGCGCCGTGAACACGCGCTGGGTTCCGGTGCCGTGCAATGGCTGGCCAGCAATGATGAGCAGCTATTGACCTTGCAAAATGGCACGGTCATCATCGTGGTGAATTTCTGCGCAGATCCCGTTCGCTTGCCCGAAGACCTCGTAAAGCTGCCTCGTCTGGCCGCCAGTGCCCTGCAGGCCTCGAACGAGAGCATCGAAGGCGAAACCGCACTGTGGCTTGACGCAACGCGCAGCTAGCGGCCGGTAAGCTCAAAAAGTAGCTGTGGCGCTCATCTGATGATCGCCACAGCACCAGACATACCTCGTGAAAGGGTCATCGTGGCCAGCATCAAAGACGTGGCTGAAGCCGCAGGTGTCTCCATCGCCACCGTCTCCAGGGCTCTGTCGGGACGCGGAAACGTCTCGGCCACCACCCTCGCTGCGGTCCGCCGGGCAGCACACGAGCTGGACTACGTGGTTTCCGCCAGCGCCTCGGGCCTCGCCTCGGGCCGCACCCGGAATATCGGCGTGCTGGTTCCGATGATCAACCGCTGGTATTACGCCTCGGTGCTTGAAGGCATCAGCGCGGCGTTGATGCGCGAAGGCTATGACACCACCTTGTACCAGCTGAGCAAGGAAGTGGACCAGCGGGAAAAGGTATTCTCCGATTTCCTGCTGCGCCAACGTGTAGACGCGGTCATCGCGGTCAACGTGGAGTTAGGCCAGACGGAGATGAAAGCTCTGCACGCACTGGATAAACCGCTGGTAGGAGTAGGCGGCCCGTTGCCCGGAGCACCGACGCTCTTCTGGGATGAGGAAGCTGTGGCGGCCCTGGCCACCGAGCATCTGATCGCGCTGGGACACACACGTATCGCCCACATTGGCGGCAGCCAGGAAACCGATCAGGATTTCCATTTGCCGACCCGCCGCCGGGCCGGCTACGAGCGCGCCATGCGTGAGGCTTCACTGCCCGTAGATGACCGGCTCTACCTGGGCGCCGATTTCAGCATGGCCCAGGGCTATCAGGCGGCAAAGCAGCTGCTCGGCCACCCGGTAAATCGTCCCACCGCCATTTTTGCCGCCAGCGACGAGATGGCCATCGGCGCGATGCTCGCCGCCCGGGACCTGGGCCTGCAGCTGCCCCATGATCTTTCGGTGATTGGCATCGACAACCATGAATTGGCCGAGATGTTCGGGCTGACCACTATTGAACAGCGGCCGCACCAGCAGGGTGAAACCGCGGTGGCCATGCTGCTGCGCACCATTCGGGGGTTGGAGCCGGCTGCGGGCCATCCCATTGAGCATCGGCTGATTGTGCGTTCATCAACAACGCGCCCACCGGCTTGAAGCCAGCGGGCGCGTTGCGGTTATTCAGTTTTGCGTGTCCTGCAGTTAGCGAACGGTGGGAACTTCTTCGTCTTCAACTTCTTCGAGGTGCAAGTTGCGTCCCTGGGTTTCGCCCACCCAGAGCACCGCGGCGACGGAGATAATGGTCAACACCATAATGTAGATCGCGACCGAACCGGACCATCCGGTAGAGGTCAGCAAGACCTGCGCCACGGTTGCGGCAAACGCTCCGCCGAGAATCGAGCCCAGTGCGTAGCCAATGGAGATACCCGAGTAGCGGATGCGAGCCGGGAACATTTCGGCGTACATGGCCGACTGCGGGCCGTAGGACAGGCCCAGGCCGATGGTGAGCACGAAGATGCCCACGGTGTAGAGCACAATATTCCTGGTGTCCACCAGCATGAACATTGGAATCATCCAGACAAAGACGATGCCGTAGCCAAGCAGGAAGGTGTTGCGGCGTCCCAATCGGTCTGAGAGCCAGCCACCGACCAGGGTGAAGATCAGCCAGCCGACCGAGCCAATGGTGGTAGCCAGCAGCACCGGAGCCAGTTCCATCTTCAGCACCTTGGTGGTGTAGGAGATGAAGAAGGCGATGACCAGGTAGCCGGCCGCGTTGTTCGAGACAAAGATCAGTGCGGCCTGGAGAACTTCCTTGGTATTGGTCTGGAAGAGCTGCTTGAGCGGGGTGTGCTCGCTGGCCTTGCGCAGGGCCAGCTGCTTGAAGACCGGGGACTCCTCCACGGCCTTACGAATCAGGTAGC
>DNHA01000226.1 GCA_003486025.1 Micrococcaceae bacterium
GCCCATGGAAATCATGGAGGCGGATATCCACGGTTGGCCGCTAGCCACCTGGCACTCCAAGCAGGACACCGACACCAGCTACAAGGCGGTGCTCGAATACGCACTGCGCCCAGGCCATGTGGAGAACGTGCGCATCGGCATTGCAGGACACAACCTGTGCGACATCGCACTAGCTTGGCTATTGGCCAAGGCACGCGACGTGAAGCACGGCATCGAGTTTGAAATGCTGTTGGGCATGGCCACCGGTCAGGCCGAAGCAGTACGCCGCGACGTGGGCGAACTGTTGTTGTACACCCCGGTAGTACACCCGGCTGAATTCGACGTGGCCATCGCCTACCTGATTCGCCGTCTCGAAGAAGGCGCCAGCCAGGAAAACTTCATGTCCGCGGTCTTCGAGCTAGAGAAGAACGAAAAACTCTTTGAGCGCGAGAAGAACCGCTTCCTTGCCTCGCTAGAAAACCTGACCGATGCGGTTCCGGCCTCGCACCGCGTGCAGAACCGTCAGGAGTCCGACCCGGCGCTGACCGAGCTGGTCGCTGGGTTCACCGACGGATCCACCAGCTTCTTCAACACCCCGGATACCGACCCGGATCTGGACGTGAACCGCAGTTGGGGACGCGAAATCCTCTCCAAGATGCAGGATTCAAAGCTCGGCAAGGATCTGGTTGCGGCCAACACCCTGCACTCGGCAAGCGAAATGGACGAGGCCATCGCCATGGGCGTGGATGCCTCCGCTGATTGGCAGGCCTTGGGCGCTGCGGCCCGCGCAGAAATTCTGCACCGCGCCGGCCTGCTCTTCGAAGAGCGCCGCGCGATGCTGCTAGAGGTACTCGGTNNCGCGCCATGCTGCTGGAGGTGCTCGGCTCGGAATGCGGGAAGAACATCGACCAGGGGGACGTGGAAATCTCCGAGGCGATCGACTTCGCGCACTACTATGCACAGCGTGGACTGGAACTAGACACCGTTGATGGCGCAACCTTTGTGCCTTCGAAGCTGACGGTAGTCACCCCGCCGTGGAACTTCCCCATGGCAATCCCTGCAGGTTCCACCATGTCCGCACTGGCCGCCGGCTCCGCGGTAATCATCAAGCCTGCCACCCTGGCCTCACGCATTGGCTCGGTGATGGTGCAGACTCTCTGGGACGCCGGAGTGCCTAAGGACGTCCTGCAGCTGGTGTTCGCCGGGAACCGTGACCTGGGTACCCAGCTGGTATCCGACGAGCGAGTGGATCGTTTGATCCTCACCGGTGGCTATGAGACCGCAGAACTCTTCCGTTCCTTCCGCAAGGACCTGCCACTGCTGGCAGAAACCTCGGGCAAGAACGCCATCATCGTCACCCCGCACGCGGACCTCGACCTGGCCGCCCGCGACGTGGTGGCCTCGGCTTTCGGACACGCCGGACAGAAATGCTCCGCCGCCTCACTGGTAGTACTCGTTGGCTCCGTGGCAGATTCACGGCGCTTCAACAGCCAGCTGATCGACGCGGTGAAGTCGCTGAAGGTCGGCTACCCATGGAACCCAGAATCCCAGATGGGCCCATTGATCGATGAGCCGGGCGAAAAGCTGAAGCGTGGTTTGACCACCCTCGGTGCCGGTGAGCGTTGGGCCGTGGAACCGAAGCAGCTCGATGAGTCGGGCAAGCTCTACTCGCCAGGCGTACGTTACGGGGTCAAGCGTGGCAGCGAATACCACCTGACCGAATACTTCGGCCCGATCCTTGGAGTGATGACCGCTTCGACCCTGGAAGAAGCAGTTGAGCTGGTCAACGAGGTCGACTTCGGGTTGACTTCAGGCTTGCACTCGCTGGACCGCGATGAGTTGGCTTACTGGATGGAAAACATCCAGGCTGGAAACATCTACGTGAACCGTGGCATCACCGGCGCTATCGTGCAGCGCCAGCCATTTGGTGGTTGGAAGAAGTCGGCCATTGGTGCAGGCACCAAGGCTGGCGGCCCGAACTACCTGGTCGGCATGGGCAGCTGGGTTGACGCACCGGTGCGCGAAACTGCGGCACTGTCCGTCTTTGACGAACGGCTGCTGAACGCAGCGGAGCTATCCGAAACTGATTCGGCTTGGCTGCGCGGAGCACTGGGTAGCGACAAGCTGTGGTGGAATCAGGAATTCAACCAGGCTAAGGACCGTTCGGGTCTGGTCGCGGAACGCAACATCTTCCGCTACAAGCCGGTAGATGTCACCGTACGCTTCGAGGCCGCAACCAGCGAACACGGTGTGGCCGAGGCGCTGCGTGTAGTCGCCGCCGGGGTCACCGCAGGGTCCCGCGTGCTGCTTTCCAGCGGGCTGGAACTGCCACGTGGGGTACGCAACCTGTTCGCCGAACATTCGGTGATCGTGGTTGATGAGGATGCGGATGCTTTCGCCGCTCGAGCTGCTCGCCTGGCTGCGAAGACTGGACCGACTTCTTCATCACGCATCCGTTTGATCGGTGGTTCGGTGAAGGCTCTGTCCGAGGCTACCGATGGTAAGCCGGATGTGGCGATCTACGCCTCGCCGGTCACCGGTGCCGGACGCGTGGAAATGTTGCCATTCCTGCACGAGCAGGCCGTGTCGATTACCGCGCACCGCTTCGGTACGCCGAATCACCTCAGCGATGAATTGATCTAGTCACCCGCTAGTCTGTAACGCATAGGCCGTGGGCCGGTCCGCACCTCTTATTGAGGCCGGACCGGCCCGCGGTGCTTTAACGTTGGTTAATTGAGACAACATAGAGGAGGCCAAAGTGGCATCGGAACCGATTTCATCGCCTGCAACGTAGCGCGTGACTATGGCCGCCGGGCGTGGTCTTTTTCGGGTCCGGCAGCTCAACTTTCGGCGTAAGATGACGAACGTTTATTCCAAAATCTCTCCGACGCCGCGAAGATTTACTTCACCGAGACTGACTATGTGCAGGTATTGATCCGGCGCTTCTAGTTCAGCAGTAGTTCGACTGAAATATAAGGCCGTGGCCCGCGGCGACTCCATGATTCCGAAGACTGGATTCCCATTGGCGTCCTCGTTATACGGTAACAACGTGGTGTGGGCGAGATACAGGGCATTGCCTCCGGCGCTGCCATTGCCCGCAGCACCCTCAACCTTTCGGGCTTCCCAGCAAACTTCAGTCTCAGGATGCTTTTCCTGAATCGCAAAGCATTCCTGCTCGCTGGCCACGACCGCAATTATTGGCTCTATGTATTCTAAATCCGGAAACGGGCTGGGTTGCTTGCCGTAAACAACGTAGACCATCGGTTCACCTGAGACCTTCGGCCCAAGGTGAATCTTGAGTTTTGCCAGGATGTTGCTAAGAGACGGCATGGAACACCCTTCTGTGCAGGAGCAGATTCATAGGCATAGCAAGTCATGCCATTGTAAACAATGGTGCCTAGTGCAAGGCCAGACCTAGTGGTCCCACGTCAGGGAGACTTGCCGGCTAGCGCCGATCTAGCCGATGCTCGGCGTGCCTTCGCCGCTAAGGAACGCCCCCACTTACCTTGGGCAACCCGACTATTTCCGCCCCACTCGATGTCTGGAAGCTCCCAGTATCGACCCAAAGTGACGGCTTGGATCCGAGTGGCCATGTGGGTTTCGAGATTGGCCGGCGTGCGGTCGATGATGACCGCGTTGCGTGCTGGGAACCGTATGATGCGCATGAAAAGGCGTCGAGGGCTCTATCGCGCTCCAATTTTCCGTCATCAACGTGACTTCGTCGGTGGGGGATTGACAGCGAGGAATGTGCACCCTCTGCTCCGCGTAATGGGTAGGCGGTGAAGATGGGTGGCAACGCGCTGGTTAATGCCATCAAGGCAGCCGCGGTGGTTTGAAATCCAAGAGATCACTGATTAGCTCACCTCAGAGAATGAAGAAGTCATGAGAAGTGCACGGGCTGAATCCTCCGGGTTCAGGAATCTACGCGTCCCTGTAGACAGCGACGCTAACAAAGTTTGAGCTGGTGACGTGTGTGGAATTTTTACTCCACCACCGCGTCGGTTGTCGAGTACGTGTGGCCGTTTCCGAATCGGTTATAGGCGTATATATGCGGCGCCTTCGATTTGCTTCTTGGCCAGATGGGCTACCGCGGCGCTGACTATGAGTGCGCCCTCGACGAGTTGTTTGCGCTCGATGCCAATTGATCGAAGGCTGTTGGCGCACGCGCTAATGGTGAATCCTGCTTCTACTAAGGAATTCAGTATTGGGGCAGAATCCCCATCGTTTAATAGGCTTTTCACCTTCGCTCCCTGAACGACGATCTCGATAGTGTAATCCGGTAACTCGGCACGGGCATTACGTGCAATCCGAGCGGCTGTTTCGAGGTCTGGGAACGAGGATTCGTCAGGACCGGCGAGGTGTAGAAGAAGATGGTGGCTCATACGATGCCCTTCGTAGATGCTGACTTGCTTACGGGATGCTGCATGGGTGCGTTCAAATGACGGTGACCGCAGGGGCTGGATCTTCATCGAAAATCTCGACCAGAAAACAGCTCAGGGGCAATGGCAAAACCATAAATAGTGGGGTTTGATCAACTGTGCGAGCATGCATGGGCGAGGCCCTGGGTTAGCCGTGGATTACGCCAGGGAGAGGAAGAGCTTTTCCATATCGGCGCGGTCGGCCGTGGGGTCATCGCCCTTGAGGCATTCTTCTAGCCCGGAGGCAATGATTGAAAACCCTGCGCGGTCAATGGCCTTGGAAGCAGCGGAAAGTTGAGTAACAACCGCGCGGCAGTCACTGCCTTCCTCCAGCATGCGAATCACCGCGTTCAACTGGCCTTGAGCTCGTTTGAGTCTGTTGATGGCGGGTTTCATGGTGTCCACTTCAAGTTTCATGGTGGGTCCTTTCTGGCTGTTAGGTCCAATCATTGTATACCCCTAGGGGTTTATAGGCGCTGCGAAGGTAATGAATCGTAATACCCTGTGGGGTAGCTCCAGCGCGCGCGTGAGAGCGGTATTTCTGAGCACCGTCGATAACCTTGCCCGCTTCGAGCGAGGCGTGGATAAGCACTGCTGATGGCGGTCCGGGCCGCGGTCGCCTGTGGCCCTTGTTGCTCAAAGAGTGACTGATAAAAGATTTGACACATACCCCTAGGGGTATTATTGTCGTATCTAAACCTCATACCCCTGGGGGTATTTGAGGACGTTCACGCAAACAAAAGGATAGAGCATGCTTCTCGAACGCATTTACGACGAGGACCTCGCCCAGGCCAGCTACTTCATTGGCTGTCAGGCCAAGGGAGAAGCCGTAGTGGTCGACGCCCGCCGCGACATTCAGGTATACCAAGAACTTGCGGCGAAAAATGGGATGAAAATCGTGGCCGTCACCGAGACCCACATCCACGCCGACTACCTCTCAGGCACCCGGGAGCTAGCCGCCGCCACCGATGCAACCATTTATGTTTCGGGCGAAGGCGGAGCAGACTGGCAGTACGAATTCGAAGGCGAACGTCTCTTCGATCAGGACGCCATCACGCTGGGAAATATCAGCCTCAAGGCCTTGCATACCCCGGGCCACACCCCCGAGCACCTGTCCTTCCTGGTCACCGATGGCGCCTTCAGCGACAAGCCGGGCTTTCTACTCTCCGGGGACTTCGTGTTCTCCGGGGACCTGGGCCGGCCGGATCTGCTCGACGAGGCCGCCGGTGGCATCGACACCCGTTTTGCCGGAGCCCACGACCTGTTCGTTTCCCTCAAGGAAAAGTTTGTGACCTTGCCTGACTACATCCAGGTCTACCCGGGCCACGGAGCAGGCAGTGCCTGCGGCAAGGCGCTAGGCGCGATCCCCTCTTCAACCGTCGGTTACGAACGCAACTTCGCCTGGTGGGGCCCCTACTTGGCCGCCGACGACGAAGCCGGATTCGTCGAGGCACTGCTCGACGGCCAGCCAGACGCCCACGCCTACTTCGGCCGCATGAAGCGCCAAAACCGCCAGGGACCAGTGATCCTGGGCGAACGCGCACCATTGACTGAGCTGGCAATAAAAGACGTCGCTATAGCTCTGGCCGCCGACAAAATCGGCGTCATCGATACCCGGCACCACAGTCAGGTGCAGGCCGGCTCCGTGACCGGCGCCTTGAACATTCCGGCGGGCAATAAGACGGCAAGCTACGGCGGTTGGGCCGTGGATCCGGAAACCGACCACCGCCCGCTGGTGCTGTTGGCACCGAGCAGTGAAATCGCCACCGAGATGTGGGGCCACCTCATCCGCGTGGGCATCGATAATGTCGCTGGATACATCACGTCCTTTGACGGGCTGCCGGTCTATATTCCTAAGACTTTGGCACCCGCCGATCTGGCCCGGTTCGATGCGGCCATGGTCCTGGATGTGCGCAATAAATCCGAACACACCGCCGGGCATATTCCGGGCTCCGAGCAACTCAATGCAGGACGCGTGTTGTGGCACACCGAAAAGCTACCGAAGGACGGGGTGATCGTGAGTTATTGCCAGTCGGGAGTCCGCAACTCGGTGGCAGCTTCGGCTCTGCGCCGGGCAGGGTTCGACGTCGTTGAACTCGAGGGCAGCTATGCAGGCTGGGCTGACTGGAAGCAAACGCAGAACGTCTAGGTTCTGCGCCTCCAAATCCTCGACACCTTTCTAATTCCAACTATTGTTCGTGGTCCCGCCTCCCCAGATTCGGAAGCGGGACCGGCCGGGCGCAAAAATCCGGCAGAAAGACTCACACCCATGAATGCCAACCCGCAGACCACCAGTCCTGAAGAACTCAAGGACTGGATTACGTCCGGTGCCCAGATCGTAGTACTTGACGTGCGCTCAGCCGCCGAATTCGAAACCCTGCACATCAAGGGGTCCTACAACGTTCCCTTGCCGTTGCTCGCTGAACACACCGAGGAACTTGCCAAGAAACTCGACACCAAGGTGGTGCTGGTCTGCNNGGGCCACCGAGGCCAAGACCAAACTCGCATCAGCTGGATTCAGCGAAGCCTACGTCCTTGACGGTGGAGCCCCCGCCTATCATCAGGCAGGCGGGGAAACTATCGAAGGATCAAAGCGCTGGGCCCTGGAACGCCAGGTGCGCATGGTGGCCGGTTCATTGGTCGTTGCGGGACTGGCTGGGGGCAAATTTCTTTCCCCGCAGCTGCGTACCGTCGCCGGCGTGATCGGCGCTGGCTTGACCTTCTCAGCTGCCACCAACACCTGCGCCATGGGTAAGGCGTTGTCCATGATGCCATGGAACAAGACCGGCAACGAGCCAACCCGTGAATCGGTGATCGCGCAGCTACCGGTGGGAAGGTCCTAACACCCCGCTAAGGCAGGCCCGGTCAGTTCTCCCGGCCGGCTTCCGGGCCCGGACCCCACCCCCTCCGGGCCCGAAAACCACCCACACCCGCACCGTCCTATCAGGAGCAGCCATGCCCGAAATTACCATCACCGATACCCACCAACGACGTGCCAAGGACCAGATCCTCGATGTCCGGGAAGGCTTCGAAGTCACCGACGGCATGATCCCTAAAGCCATCCACATCCCCATGGGAGAGCTGAGCAACCGACTGAACGAGATCGACCGGGCGCGCCCAGTCATCGTGGTCTGCCGCAGCGGTAACCGAAGCGCCCGCGCTCCCGACGCACTGACGGCTGCCGGATTCAGCGCCGACACTATGGGCGGCGGCATGGGCGCCTGGCAGCATGCCGGACTGCCCATCATCTAACCAACAGCCGTGACGATTACCCGCTCCACCCACATCCGCTGACGCTGACCCCTACCCGGCAAGGAATTCTCCCCATGACCCTCACCCTCGCACTCACCGTGCTACTTTCAGTGCTGATCGGGCTTTCGCTCGGGCTGCTCGGAGGAGGCGGATCCATCCTCACCGTCCCGATCCTCACTTATGTCGCAGGCATGAACCCCAAAGAGGCAATCGCCGCCTCGCTCTTCGTGGTGGGTGCTACCTCAGCAGTCAGCGCGGTGACGCACGCCCGCAAGAAACGGGTGAAGTGGCGTACCGGACTTCTTTTCGGAGCAGCGGGCATGGCCGGGGCCTTTGGCGGTGGTCTTTTGGGCGGACATATCCCCGGAACCATCCTCATGATCGCGTTCGCTCTCATGATGGTCGCTACCTCCCTGGCGATGATCCGTGGTCGTAAGAACCACACCGTCACCCACGAAGGGGAACTCCCGGTACTCAGGGTCATCTTCGAGGGACTGGTCGTAGGTCTGGTTACCGGGTTGGTAGGTGCCGGCGGTGGCTTCCTTGTGGTCCCGGCACTTGCGTTGCTCGGCGGCTTGTCGATGCCGGTTGCGGTTGGCACTTCGCTGGTAGTTATTGCCATGAAGTCTTTCGCAGGACTTGGTGGCTATCTCACCACAGTGTCTCTGGATTGGGCGCTGGTCGGAGCCGTAACTATCGCCGCAATCTTCGGTTCTTTCCTGGGCGCCCGTCTCAGTGGGAGAATCCCGGAAGCCGCACTGCGAAAGGGCTTTGGCTACTTCGTGCTCCTGATGGGAGTCTTTGTGCTCGTTCAGGAACTCCCCTCCCCAGCTAATCTCATCCTCGGCGTTGCGGCCTCCGTAATCGCCGCGGCAGCGGTCCTGTGCTGGTTTGTCGTCCCAGTGTGCCCGCTACGTACAAGGATTGCACCCTCTGCAGAGACTGACCGAGCCGAAATGCGGTAATCCTCAGCACAGCATTATTGTCCTCGGCTTGTTCGAAAACGGCACCAAGGACGGGACCCGGAGACAATCAACATCTCGTCCGATACTGCGCAGTGATGGCCAAGCAAGACGATGCTTTCTTCGACGGAAATTGCGGCGCCCGGGTAAATACAACTGGGCGGGGGCCTCGTCACGTATGACGCTACAACCGCGGAGCACTGCCCGGATGGTTTTACCGTGGGCGTTGACGGCGCTATATGCCCGTTTGCGGTGCTCATGGAGAGATGAGAGGGTCAGCGAGTCAGGACTTTGAAGGCTATTTCTTTGGACCGGAGTAGCGGGCTGCTATCGCATCGGCGGCGACCGCAAACCATGCGGGCAGGATATAGCGCGCCATAGTGGCGAGCACGAAAGTGGTCAGCGAACCGTCTGATGCTTGAGCGGTGTTTAGCGCGAGGAAGCCCAGTCCCAGCCCGGTCACCAGGCCGGTAATCCAGCCGGCCAAGCGCCGTGGACGCAGAATGAACCAACCGGTGAGTGTGAGTAACGGAAGGATTAGGCCAAGAGCGTGGAAATAGCCGGTATAGGCTCCGGTGAGATCCAGCGCAGAGACGAAGAACCAGTCGCCGTATTCAATGGTGCCCAGCACCGGAAGTTTGAGCAGCACATCCAGCAGCAAGCTAAGCATGATGATCCCCATGCCAAAGATTTTTGCCGCACGGGTGATCGGCAATAGCCAAAAAGCGGCCAGTACCAGGCAGCGCAACACCCAGAGGCTGACGACTACCGAGGCGTTCGAACCTAAGACCAGATGGGTCATGGCTAGTGCCGTGTTGCCGGCTAATCCTAGGAGCACCGCGAACCAGATGAAGATGGACAGGGCAGAAAGCTGCATGCGTGGTTTGTTCTCGGTCACCGAATCAAGTGTAGTCAGCGCGGCTGTGTACTAGCTATATTGGCGGCTTAGAGTTCCAGCTTCAGCGCCTTGCGCAGGGTTAGCGCCCCACCGGTGTGCATCACCGCTCGGCGGTAGATGCGTTCGGCGAACAAGATGGTGAACCAGCAGGTAGCCAGCGTGATGGCGAGCGAGGTGATTGGTTCGACCAGCGAGACTTCTCCGCCGAGCAGGCGGATTGGCATCGCCACGGAGGAAACTATTGGCACATAGGAGGCGATCACTAGGAAGCCGCCCTTGGCGTATATCCCGATAAAGAGCACCGCCATCAGCACTCCAACTACCGGCCCGGAAGATTGCTGGAGGTCTTCGGTGCGGCTGGCTAGTGCACCGAGTGTCGCCCAGATGCCAGCGAGCACCAGGAATCCGCCGAGGAAGAAGACCACAAACCAGCCCGCTACTTGCGAGACGACTCCAAGGAAGGGGATCTGGACTGGTGAGAGATAGGCGGCGAGCAGGCCGACGGTTAGGAAGAGCAACAGCTGGGCAAGTGCGAGAATCACGTTGCCCAAGATTTTGCCGGCGAGTAGTTGGCGCAGATTGATCGCCGAGGCAAGGATCTCCACTACTCGGTTTTGTTTTTCTTCGATGACCGAGTTCGCGATGGGCATGCCGAAAATGATTGCGGACATGTAGAACAAGAAGGAAAAGAGGAACGCCATGGCTTGGATCATTGACGAACGTTCGGCGTCCCCATGCATTTGGCTGATCTCTAGCGCGTTATCGCCCGGCAGCTGATCTGCGTTCAGGCCGGCCGACGTGAGCAATTGCGCGGTCAACACCTTTTCGGTGGCGTCACTCAGTGCCCCTTGGAGCTTTGCCGGGACTTCATCGGATCCGGTGAGCGTGAATTTATTTGCTGAGTTCTGGCTCAGCGTGGCATCAAGCTGACCCGCATCCAATTGCGCGGCGGCGTCATCGGCGGGCAGCTGTTCAACGCTGATTTTCAACTGTTCTTCGGCATCTGACGCTGCTTGATTGAGCACGCTGAGACTGGTTTGGTCGGTGGCGGCCACCGAAAACTGGGTGGTGCGTGTGGCGAGAAAACCGGTTACGGCGATCGGACCGATGATCAACAACAGCGTGATCAGGGTGGAAATGATGAAGGCCTTGT
>DNHA01000298.1:0-4603 GCA_003486025.1 Micrococcaceae bacterium
GCTGTCTTGCCAGAGCTCAAGTCCCGCGTCACCGCTCTGGCTGACGCCCACCCGCTCTACCCAAATCTGCCGAAGATCGGAGAATAATCATGGCTGACTTGCTACCTGAACACCCAGAATTCCTCTGGAACAATCCGGACCCGAAAAAATCCTATGACGCTGTGATTGTCGGCGGCGGCGGACATGGACTGGCCACCGCGTACTACCTGGCCAAGAACCACGGCATGACCAACATTGCGGTGCTGGAAAAAGGCTGGCTGGCCGGCGGCAACATGGCCCGCAACACCACCATCATTCGTTCGAACTACCTGTGGGACGAATCTGCTGGGATCTACGAGCACTCCTTGAAGCTCTGGGAGCAGCTGCCCGAAGAGCTGGAGTACGACTTCCTCTTCTCCCAGCGCGGAGTACTGAACCTGGCCCACACCCTCGGCGACGTCCGCGAATCGGTGCGCCGCGTTGAAGCAAACCAGCTCAACGGTGTCGACGCCGAATGGCTGACCCCGGACCAGGTCAAGGAAGCCTGCCCGATCATCAACACCAGCGATGACATCCGCTACCCGGTCATGGGCGCCACCTGGCAACCACGTGCCGGTATCGCCAAACACGACCACGTCGCCTGGGCCTTCGCGCGCAAATGCAACGAGATGGGCGTAGACCTCATCCAGAACTGCGAAGTCACTGGAATTATCAAGGACGGCAATAAGGTCACCGGGGTAAAAACCAACCGTGGCACCATCCTGGCCGGCAAGGTCGCCCTGGCCAGTGCAGGCCACTCCTCGGTAGTGGCAGAAATGGCCGGCGTGGATCTTCCGATCCAGTCCCACCCGCTGCAGGCACTGGTCTCGGAACTCTTTGAACCGGTCCACCCCACGGTAGTCATGTCGAACCACATCCACGTCTACGTCTCCCAAGCACATAAGGGAGAACTGGTGATGGGTGCAGGCATCGACTCCTACAACGGCTACGGCCAGCGCGGTGCCTTCCACGTCATCGAAGAGCAGATGGCAGCGGCCGTGGAGCTCTTCCCGATCTTCGCCCGAGCCCACGTGCTGCGCACCTGGGGCGGCATCGTGGACACCACCATGGATGCTTCGCCGATTATTTCCAAGACCCCGGTAGAGAACCTCTACGTCAACTGCGGATGGGGGACCGGCGGATTCAAGGGCACCCCGGGCGCAGGCTGGACCTTCGCCCACACCATCGCCAACGACGAGCCGCACAAGCTGAACGCACCGTTCGCGCTGGAACGCTTCGAAACCGGCCACCTCATCGACGAACACGGCGCCGCAGCCGTGGCCCACTAAGAACAGGGGAACCAACTCATGATGCTGATTGACTGCCCAAACTGCGGGCCACGCAATGAAACAGAATTTAAATTCGGAGGACAGGCGCACGTCGCCTACCCGGCGGATCCACATGCGCTGAGCGATAAGCAATGGGCTCAGTTCCTGTTCTACCGCAAGAATCCCAAGGGCCTCAACGCCGAACGCTGGGTTCACGCGATGGGCTGCCGCAAGTGGTTCAACGCCCTGCGCGACACCGTCACCTATGAATTCAAAGCCATTTACCGAGCCGGCGAAGAACGCCCGGCACTGCAAAGCACCGATGGAGGCACCCGATGAGCAACACCGGTTCATACCGCTTGGACCCCGCGCAGGCTCCCGGCGCCCGTGTGGACTTCGAGGAAAAACTCGACGTCACCCTCAATGAAAAGCCACTGGCCGCACTGCGTGGCGACAGCCTCGCTAGCGCCATGCTCGCCTCCGGCATCCGCCGCGTGGGCGACTCGCTCTACCTCAAGCGCCCCCGTGGCATCTTCGCAGCCGGAGTCGAAGAGCCAAACGCGCTGGTCCACGTCTTTGCCCGCCACACCAAGGACGTCGGCGAATCGATGCTGGCAGCTCCCGTGGTCACCACGGTCAATGGCCTCAGCGCCCGCACGCTGTCGGGCTTGGGCACCATGGATCCGGCCAAGGACGAGGCCTACTACGATCACGTGCATGTGCATACCGACGTGCTTGTTGTCGGCTCAGGCCCGGCAGGCCTGGCCGCAGCGCGCGAAGCATCGCGCAGCGGAGCCCGCGTGATGCTGCTCGACGAGCGTCCCGAAGCCGGCGGCCGCCTGCTTGATTCGGCCGGCGAACAAATTGACGGAATGGATGCTCATCACTGGGTTGCGCAGACCACCGCAGAGCTAGCGCAGGCGGAAGAGACCTCCCACCTGCAGCACACCACCGTACTGGGCAGCTACGACGCGAACTACGTGATCGCCGTGCAGCGCCGTACCGCACACCTGGACGCCGCTGCTGCTGACGGTGTGTCGCGTGAACGCATCTGGCATATCCGCGCCGGTCAGATCGTGCTGGCCACCGGTGCGCACGAACGCCCGATGGTCTTTGAGAACAACGACCGCCCAGGCATTATGCTCGCCGGCTCGGTGCGTTCCTACCTGAACCGCTATGGCGTCCGGGTTGGCCAGCAGATCCTGGTGGCCACCACCAACGACTCGGTATACCCGCTGGTGGCCGAGCTGGCGTCCAGCGGTTCGGTGGTTGCAGTCATCGACGCCCGGGAAAACGTCTCGGTTGCCGCCGCGGAAGCGGTTGGCGCCGGGGTGCCGGTGATTACCGGATCGGTCATCGTAGACACCGAAGCCGGGAACAACGGCGAACTGAGCGCCGCCTGGGTGGCGAGCTTGGATGCACAGAACAACATCGGCGAAGCCACGCGCTTCGAGGCGGACACCCTGGCGATCTCCGGCGGCTTCAACCCGGTGGTGCACCTGCACTCCCAGCGCCAGGGCAAGCTCGTCTGGGACACCACCGTGCATGCCTTCCTGCCCGATACCGCGGTAGCGAACCAGCACCTTGCCGGGTCGCTCACCGGACGCTTCGATACCGCCGGTGCTCTGTCTACCGGTGCCGCCGCGGGTGCGGCGGCAGCTGGCAAAGCCGGTTTTGACACCGTCGCGCGAATTCCCGAAGCTATCGAGGTTCCGCTCGGTGAAACCCGCCCGGTCTGGCTGATCGCCTCCCGCCACGGCGAAGACGCGGTGCACTACAAGTTCCACTTCGTGGACCTGCAACGCGACCAGACCGTCGCCGAGGTGCTGCGCTCCACGGGGGCCGGGATGCGCTCGGTAGAACATGTGAAGCGCTACACCTCGATCTCCACCGCCAACGACCAGGGCAAAACTTCCGGCGTGGCAGCGATCGGCGTGATCGCCGCGGTACTTGGCATCGAAAACCCGGCAGAAATCGGCACCACCACCTTCCGCGCTCCCTACACCCCGGTGTCCTTCGTGGCACTCGCCGGACGCAACCGCGGCCAGCTGCTCGACCCGGCGCGCATCACGGCAATGCACTCCTGGCACCTTGACCAGGGCGCAGAATTTGAAGACGTCGGTCAGTGGAAGCGCCCCTGGTACTACCCGCAGCCGGGTGAAACCATGGATGAAGCGGTTTACCGTGAATCCGCCGCGGTGCGCGAATCGGTGGGCATGCTCGACGCCAGCACCCTGGGCAAAATTGAGATCCGCGGCAAGGACGCAGCAGAATTCCTCAACCGCATCTACACCAACGGCTACTCCAAGCTGAAGGTCGGCATGGGGCGCTACGGCGTCATGTGCAAGGCCGACGGCATGATCTTCGATGACGGGGTGACCCTGCGCCTGGCCGAGGACCGCTTCTTGCTGCACACCACCACCGGTGGCGCCGCAGATGTGCTGGACTGGATGGAAGAATGGGCGCAGACCGAATGGCCTGAGCTGGATGTCGTCTTCACCTCGGTCACCGAGCAACTGGCCACCGTCGCGGTGGTTGGTCCGAACTCCCGCAAGGTGATCGCCAAACTGGCACCGCAGCTGGATGTCTCCAATGAGGCCTTCAAATTCATGGCCTTTGTGGACACCACCTTGGAGAACGGCACGCCGGCCCGGATCAGCCGGATTTCCTTCTCCGGTGAACTGGCCTTCGAAATCGCGGTGCCAAGCTGGTACGGATTGCGCACCTGGGAAGCGGTATACGCCGCCGGCCAGGAATTCAACATCACCCCGTACGGCACCGAAACCATGCACGTGCTGCGTGCCGAGAAGGGATTCATCATCGTCGGCCAGGACACCGACGGCACGGTGACCCCGCAGGATGCCGGCATGGAATGGGTTGTTTCCAAGCTCAAGGACTTCATTGGGAATCGTTCCTTCAGCCGCCAGGACAATCAGCGCGAGGACCGCAAGCAGCTGGTCTCCGTGTTGCCGGTAGACAAGTCCTTGCGCTTGCCAGAAGGTGCGGCCCTGGTTTCGGCGCAAGCGCTGAGCGAAAACGGGATCACCCCCATGGAAGGCTGGGTCACCAGCTCGTACAACTCTCCGGCACTGGGCCGCACCTTTGGCCTGGCGCTGATCAAGAATGGGCGCAATCGCATCGGCGAAGTGCTCAAAACCCCATACGGCGGCCAGCTGGTCGACGTAGTGGTCTCAGAAACCGTTCTCTACGATCCGGAAGGCAGCCGCCGAGATGGCTAAGCACAGTGTTATCGAATCAACCACCGAGCTACGCCGCTCACCGGCAGCGCACCTCGATCAGCTGATGGCCGCGGCCAC
>DNHA01000298.1:4727-12718 GCA_003486025.1 Micrococcaceae bacterium
GACGAATTTTCGGTCTTCAACGCCGCCGGCGAAGATCTGGGCCCCACCTTGGAAGCTGCCCTGGCTGAGCATGAAGGCCAAGTCACCGACCTGTCGGCAAACCGCACGGTGCTCGAGCTCACCGGACAGGCAGCATCCTTGGTGCTGCGCAAGAGCTGCCCGGCAGACCTGCACCCTCGCAGCTTCGCGGTCAACCAGGCGATCACCACCACGCTGGCCAACGTGCCGATCCTGCTCTGGCGCACCGCCGAAAACGGTTGGTACCTGATGCCACGCGCATCATTCACCGAGCATGTGGTGCATTGGCTGGTCGACGCAATGAAAGAGTTTGCTTCGGAACCGGTAATCTAGCCACAGAACGATCACCAACTCCCACGCACGCTTGGGAGAATGGCTGCAACCGTTGGGCCGGTCCACACGCTGGGCCGGCCCAATAGTTGCCTGCACCAGGTTTCAATGACGAACCACGGAAGGACCTTGATGGGCGACCAGATCCGACACGTACTGACGTTGCAGTGTCCCGAGGGCATGGGCATTGCACACGATGTCACCGGCTTTTTAGTAGAACACGAACGCACCATCGTTGAGCTGAAACAGTATGACGATATGTCCTCCCAGCGCCTCTTCATGCGGGTGGACTTCGCCGGGGATGACGTCCCTGGCCTGCTGGAGAAGATGCGCCGCGAATTTGCACCGATCGCCGCCGAGCGCCAGATGGAGTGGCAGCTGCGCGAGCGCGGACAACGCACCCAGGTGCTGATCATGGTCTCTAAATTTGAGCACTGCCTCAACGACCTATTGCACCGGGCGCACACCGGATCGCTGCCAATCGATATTGTTGGCGTGGTCTCCAACCACCCCGATCACCGTTCGCTGGTGGAATGGCACAAGGTGCCTTTCCACCACATCCCGGTCACTAAGGACACCAAGCCTGAAGCCGAAGCGAAGTTGGAAGAGATCATCGAGGCGACCGGCACCGAACTGGTGGTGCTCGCGCGCTATATGCAGATCTTCTCTGACGAGCTCTCCACCAAGCTTTCGGGGCGCACCATCAACATCCACCACTCCTTCCTGCCTTCCTTCAAGGGAGCCAAGCCATACCACCAGGCTTGGGACCGCGGGGTGAAGACCGTGGGTGCTACGGCGCACTATGTCAACGCAGAACTTGACGAGGGACCGATTATCGCGCAGCAGGTCCAAGAGGTGGACCACACCTACACCGCCGAAGACTTGGTGGTCGCCGGGCGCGATACCGAGGCCAAGGCACTGTCCAATGCGGTGAAGTGGCACTGTGAGGGACGCGTGTTCCTCTGGGGCAACCGCACCGTGGTGCTGCGCTAAATATTATTCAAAATTTGATGCCCGGCGCTCAGTGCCGGGCATCAAATTTTGGGTTAACGCCCTGCCTGGTTGTTACTGGCCGCGGCCGGCGCCGAGGAAACGGCTCAAGGCACGGATCGGGCCGACCTTCTGAAGCAGATATGGGAAGTCGGACCACTGTTCGGGGATCAGCTGCTGGCTCTCGGAGCCCCACAACCCGCCATCGATATTCAGCGTCCGCAGCCGGTCATGCAGCGCGAACTCAGCGCTCAGATCCGAGGCATCTCGCAAGGCGGTATCCACCGCATCCGGCAGCAGGCAAAGAATCAAAGCCAACAATTCGGGGTTCACCCCGACTTTTTCCCACCGCAGCGCAAAGTCACGCCAGAGATCCAAGCGCAAGGCCGAGGTCCCGTGAAGCAGGCCGCGACTGACACTGTTCAGACCCATGAACTGGGAAAACTTATTATCGTAGAGACCCGTTGGAGTGTAATTGTGCTCTAAAAGCACCGCGGTCCACCGGCGCTCCCAGGCCAGCCTGGAATTTTTGGCTGCCAGCTCGGTTTGCGGCAATCCATATGCGTCAGTTAGCTCGGAATGGGACATGGCGGTTCCTTTCATCAACTTGTCCACGGATGTTCACCGCGGACCGGTTCTTCCCCTGGGGCACCCCACTGATGGAGGAGGGTTGCCGCGTAGTCAGCCAGGTACTTTCGACTACGGCTCTTGAACCTGTTAAACAGCGTAGGCCAGTGCACCGACACTTTAGCTAGGCCCGCTCCTTGCCGCACACAGAGAACCCGGCATTGATCTTCACCGGTGTGAATATTCGGCGTAGGATATGGCAAACGTAGCTACGGGTCTTTTCCTGGCTGCGTGCGCGTCATCCGGTGCCGAATTGGGTCCGGTCGTGGCCTTGGATCGTGGGGATCAGGGGCTTTGGGAATTCGCCGCCCACGGCGTCATCCCATGATGGCGGCCCGGCCGTACGGGCAATTCGCGCCGTGTTCCAGACACCGCGCACGCTGGAAACAGGGGGACAATCCAATGAACGGCATCAAGAAGTCCAGATTATTGACGCTCATCACCGTCGGCATCGCCAGTGCCGGCCTCATGGTGGCAGGCATGGCACCGGCCACGGCACTTGCTCCAACCACGCGAAGCGCTAATACCGCGGTCATCAACTACGTAAATTTGGGTGATTCCTACTCTGCCGGTTTTGGTTCGGGATCTATCAAACCTGGTCCCTTTGACGGTTGTTTCCAAACCACCGGCCCGACACATGTGACCGCAATCGACCAGTTGCCCGGCGTGGAACTGACCGCCGACGCGGCCTGCGCAGGGTTCAGCACTGCACAGATTGCCCAGGCCGCCGCCGTGGTAGCACCGCAACTGGCCGACGCAGATCTGGTTACCCTCACCCTGGGTGGAAATAATCTGAGGTGGGGTGAAACCGTCGCAGCCTGTGCCACGGGGAGCGACGCCGAGACCTGCCAGACGATGCTGAATCTTGGTTACGCGTCTATGCCGGCGCTGCGTGCGGACGTGCGATCCACACTCAAGCAGATCGATGCGGCAACCGGAGCGAAGATCCTTGTGCTGGGATATCCGCGGTTGTTCACCAGCTCCAACGGCGATCAGCCCTTGATTACGGCCAAGAATGCCCGCGCACTGAATAAGCTAGGCGACGCGCTCAATCGGAATATCAAGGCTGCCACCAAAGGCACGGACGGCTCCTTCGTTTCGGTGTCCGGAGCGTTTATGAACCATGGACTGGGTGCCGCCCAATCCTGGATCAGTTTCAACCTGGCCAATGCTGCAGACCCATTCAACCTGCACCCAACCACCACCGGCTATCTCAACGGGTACTACCCGGCAGTCAAACGCCACATCAATCTGAAAAAATTGGCGCATCACGACCGGTCCCAGCACGAGTACCAAAATTCACCCTCGGGGCACTAGCACGGCTAATTTCGAGCGCGAGCATGTTGGGGTTCCGGATAACTTGCCGGACCCCAGCGCCGCGCCGTAAAGACCTCTTAGCCTAGGCAGGCCAAGGGGCACAAGACGTTTGCAGAATTTTGCAGACAACGCAGAAAGTCCCTGTCATAATGGGTTTAATGGCGAAAAATGCCGCGAGTAAAGCCGAATATCGACTCGGCCTGATCAGTGGGAGTGCAGATGACCGAGCGTATTTTACTTGTTGGTGTTGAGCCTGGACAGTCGTCTTCGGTACTGGAAGCGGTCATCGCTCTGGCAAGGCCCGCAGATACAAAAATTATGTGCATCTACGTAGATTCCGGACGATTTGTCACCGAGCGGCTACCCACCGGAGAAATCATTGCCGACACCACTTTCGACGGTGAAGAGCAGATCCCGCAGGATTTTCCGCCAGCGCTGGCCGCGCAGCTCACCGCGTCTTTTGAAGGTCATGAGGTGCTTTGGGAAGCGCGCAGCGTCGCTGGAGATCCAGCCAAAGCCTTGGCCCGGGTTGCCGAGCAGCTCGATGCCCAGCTAATCGCCATCGGCACCCGGCGACCGGGGATACGCAGCCGCATGGAAGAGCTCATGGACGGGTCCATCGCCGTTGCGCTGAGCCATAAACAGAGCCGTCCGGTCCTTGTGGTGCCGCAAAGCCCGCAACTAGCTGACCTGTCGGCCGAAACGAAGTAACCTAGCTTCGCTCCGAGGAGAAAACTCGGCCCACCGCCGCGCGCTGAATTACGATTGGTCCATGACTTCGCACAACGTAGATCTCGCTATTATTGGCTCGGGTTCGGGCAACTCGCTGATTACCAATTACTGGGATGACAAGAAGGTGGCTATCGCCGAAGGCTCAACTTTCGGCGGTACCTGCCTGAACGTTGGATGCATCCCGACCAAGATGTTTGTCCGCCCGGCGCACCTGGCCCGTGGCGTGGAAGAGGCTGCACGTCTCGGCGTGAAAATGTCGGTAGAAAATGTTGACTGGCCCGCCATGCGTGATCGGATCTTTGGCCGAATCGACGCGATTTCCTCTGGCGGTGAGGACTACCGCGAACGGCTGGAAAACGTCGAACTCATCTCCCAATACGTCACCTTAGGGCAAGACAATACGCTGACCGCCCAGGACGGCACCACCATCACCGCCAAGCAGCTCGTCATTGCCGCCGGATCCCGCCCCAGCATGCCCAATATCGAAGGTATCGAGCTTGACGCGGTGCACACTTCGGACAGCATCATGCGTCTGGAAAAACTGCCAGAGTCTTTGGTGATTATCGGTGGCGGGTACATTGCTTGTGAGTTCGCAGCCATGTTCTCCGGGCTCGGTACCAAGGTCACCCAGTTGGTGCGCTCCGGAGCATTGATGCGCCATCTGGACACCGAAATTTCCGACGCCTACAACAAGGAAGCCGCCGCTCATTGGACGGTTCGCTACCACACCGAGACGCAGGCTCTTCGCCAGACAGATTCCGGTCTGGACGTGGTCTTGGGAGAAGAAACACTGAGCGCTGACGCGGTACTGGTCGCCATCGGGCGAATCCCTAATACCGATAAAATTGGCGCCGAACAAGCAGGGTTGGACCTCCACCAGGACGGCCGGCTCAAGGTCGATGAATACCAGCGGGTGCTGCGCGCTGGCAAGCCTGTCACCGGTCTGTACGCACTAGGCGATATTAGCTCCGTGTCGCAGCTGAAGCATGTAGCCAACTACGAGGCACGCCTGGTTGCCTACAACCTGGAGCACCCGGACGCTTTGCGTAAAAACTCGAATAGAGCGGTACCTGCTGCGGTGTTCACACACCCGGAGATCGCAACCATCGGGCTCACCGAAGACGAAGCACGTGATCAGCTCGGCGCGGAAAACCTCACGGTGAAGACGCAGAAGTTCGGAGATACTGCCTACGGTTGGGCCATGGAAGAACAGAGCGGATTGTTCAAGGTGCTGGCTGACAAGCGCACCGGCAAGCTGGTTGGCGCCCACGCGATGGGCCCGGAATCTTCAAACCTGATCCAGCCGGTCATCATGGCGATGAACCTGGATATTGACGCACACACCGCGGCCACCGGTCAGTACTGGATTCACCCGGCACTGATGGAGGTTGTGGAGAACGCGCTCCTCGGACTGGACGTCCCGGACTCGGGCTTGCTTTAATCTTCGAAATACAGCTGACGGTGCAGCTTGCACCCGGGATTAAAAAGCGCATCACAGCGTGGGCACGTGTTCGTCTTGAGGTATTCGTTGACGCTGAGCTGCAGTGAGCAGACCCCGCAGAGTACTGCGGGGTCTGCGATCCTCTCGGCAGGCCAGAGTATAGCCCGATGCCCGGCGGTTTCTTCATGGCAGAGGTGGCATGGGTAGTACTTGCCGCAGCAGTAATGCTTGATCGCAATGACGTCGATGAGCTGGTGGTAATGCGCACAACGAGTCTGCGCATCTACCTCAACCCCATAAACCTCAGGTTTTTCACTCATGAGTTCTCCTGTCCTACACCGAGACTACGTGCCGGTGAGGGCACTGAGCCAAATATGTGCGTTGGAATTGGCCCTATCTCTTCCGCTGAGCCGGCATCCAAGGCCAAATTCCAAGGTTGGCTCAACGGCGCAAAGTGTTCGTTTTTGGTCGCCACACGCGATTTTCGAAGTGCGTGATCTGTTCTCAAGGCACCGAATTGCTGACAGCCAGTGAGGGCAGATGAGCGCCTTCGCTACAGAGCAACGTCCAAGGGAAAGTCCCTAGCCGGAACAGCGCCGCTGCGGAAGTGTTGTGCCCCTTCGTGTTCTGCAGGATTCAGCGCCGCGCGCTGGTCTTGGCGTTTCGCTGATCTGGTCAAACATGGCAATAGTTGAATGCTCTTCCACCGCTGCTTATCGGACTCTGCCTCACTGCGCAGCCGTTTGAGAGATTTATGGAGTGCGGCGAATTTTCGATAACAACCTGACGCATGCTGTGCGCTGGTGCACCTTCGATGTGCGAAAGACGGTACTGGTTTAGGACGATTTTACCTACCATCAGACTGTGACCTAGGACATACTCATTCTTAGTCATCACAGGTGGGTTCGGGTTCGGACCCTCAAGCTGGAAGGAAAACCATTGGTATCCGAAACCTCAACCAAGGCCGAACGCAAAGGCCTGCGCCGGGTCGTCTCCGCTTCCATGGCCGGCACCGTCGTGGAATGGTACGAATTTTTCCTCTACGCCACAGCCGCCACATTGGTCTTCAACAAGATTTTCTTTCCCGACGCGGGCAACGAGCTGGACAACATCATCAAGGCCTTCCTCACTTACGCGGTCGGCTTCATCGCCCGCCCTATTGGCGGCATCGTCTTCGGCCATTTTGGTGATAAATACGGCCGCAAGCACCTGCTGCAAATCGCCATCGTGCTGGTCGGTGCCACCACCTTCCTCATGGGGTGCCTTCCAACGTTTGACGCCATTGGCTATGCGGCCCCGATCCTGCTGATCGTCCTGCGCTTCCTGCAGGGCTTCGCCGTCGGCGGAGAATGGGGCGGAGCGGTGCTGCTCGTCGCCGAACACGCACCAAATAAGGAACGCGGATTCTGGGCCTCCTGGCCGCAGGCTGCGGTGCCTATCGGTAATCTGCTGGCCACCATCGTGCTGCTGGTGCTCTCATCGACACTGAGCGAAGAAGCGTTCTTGGCTTGGGGCTGGCGCGTAGGTTTCTGGCTTTCGGTGATCATCGTGATCGTCGGCTACTACATCCGCACCCGAGTTTCAGATGCCCCGATCTTCCAGGAAGCCAAAGCAGAGCTGGAAGAAAACGCGGCGGCAGGTTACGGTGTCAAAGAGGTCTTCAAACGCTACCCGCGCGGCGTCTTCACCGCCATGGGACTGCGCTTTGGTGAGAACATCATGTACTACATGGTCGTCACCTTCTCGATTACCTATATGGCCACTCAGCTGAAAATGGATACCTCTGAGATTCTTGGGTTGATGCTGCTGGCACACGTATTCCACGCAATCATCGTTCCGTTGGTCGGACGGCTGACCGATACCCGCGGGCGGCGCCCGGTCTACGCGACCGGAGTGATCTTGATGGCCGTCTGGGGAGTGATCGCTTTCCCGCTGTTCAACACCTCCAATGACTTCATCATCTTGCTGACGATCACCGGCGGCTTGGCGGTGCACGCGTTGATGTATGCCGGGCAGCCTGCCATTATGGCCGAAATGTTCCCCACCAGAATGCGCTATTCGGGTGTATCACTGGGCTACCAGGTCACCTCGATCGTGGCGGGTTCGATGGCACCGATCATCGCGACCTTCCTGCTGAAGGTCTACGGATCCTGGGTTCCAGTCGCCGGCTACATCGTATTTGCCGCGATAGTCACGATGGTGGCGGTGTACTTCATGAAGGAAACCAAGGGCGTCAGCCTGGCCGGCATCGATGAGCAGGACCGAATCCAAACCGGGTTGCTCAAGGAAGCCGCCAAGGTCAAATAGCTCCCAGCATGGCAGAAGGCCGGTCCCGCGGACCGGCCTTCTGCCATGCCAAAGCGATGATCCTTAGTTTGCGCCTAGCACGCCAATCGAGTCGATCGCGGCGTTTGCATCCTCGGCCAAGCGCTGCGGCATGGGTGCGCTCTTTGCGGATTCAGCGGCGATCTTCTGGCCTTCATCGATCACAACGTAGTGGCCGAAGGTTTTGATCAGTTCAACGGTCTGCGGATCC
>DNHA01000168.1 GCA_003486025.1 Micrococcaceae bacterium
GGCCTTTGGGCCCGCCCCGCAACTATTTAATTTTGTTTAGGGCTTTTCCTTCTCGTCCGCTGTGGGACCTTCAATCTTCCTCACGGCCCCGGTATTTCCGGTTGCTTCGGAATGCTTGCTGATCACCTTTTTTAATTCATCGACATGCAATGTTTCTTTGGCAACGTGCTTGGTGCGATATCCGGCGCGACCAATCATATGTGCCGAAACCGGTGCGGTGAGCAGCTGCAATCCCCACGCCAGCACCAAGACCGGCACCAGAATCCAACTACGCAGGTGAATGGCCAGCCCGGCAAACAAGAGCAAAAATCCTAGCACTTGTGGTTTGGTTGCCGCGTGCATGCGCGAGAGCAGGTCCGGGAAGGTGATCAAACCAATTCCGGCGATCAGTGACATCAGCGAACCCACCACCAGCAACACTGCAACAACAATCTCTAAGAAGAAGTCCATCAGGCATTCCTCTGATCCGAGACGAAGCGGGAAACAGTGACTGAACCGATGAACCCCAGTGTGCAGGCCACCACCACGAACAGTAGATAATCCGTGTGGCGGTTGATGGCCATGTCCAGGCACAACGCGCTGGAAATAATCAGCAAGATGACGTCCAAGGCCAGCACTCGATCAAGAATCGAGGGGCCTTTGAAGACTCGCCATAGGCAGGCAATCGAGGCCAGAGCCAGCATGACTCCACCAATCCATACCGCTGTTTCGATCATTTAGCTGGCCTCCTCGGGGAAAAATCCGGGCCTTCTTCGGCTTTGATTGCTTCGTATTCGTCGGGACTGCCGATAGCCATGATCAGCCGGCGTTCAATATCGCGGATATTTGCTCGCGCCTTTTCCACTTCCGCGTCACTATTCACGTCAAGGTAGTGCAGGTATAGCGTTGAGCTGCTGCGGTCTACGTCGACTACGAAAGAGCCTGGAATGAGGGTCAGCACGTGGCCTACGGTCATTACAATCAAGTCCGATTCGGTGCGCAAAGGGACCGCGATGAGTGCGCTGCGCGCCCTTCTGCCACGTGCCACGGCAACCCACGCCACATGAACGCTGGCCGCAAAAACCTGACCGAGAAACCAGGTGAACAGTTTCAAGCAATACCAAAGGTTGATTCGGCCTGGCAGAACTACCGGCGGCAGCGGGAACATGTTCACGATGATGATTGACAAGACCGCACCAAAGAGCAGGTTGCCTATGGAGAAATCTTGCCACAGCGCGCCCCACACGAAGATCAACAGCAAGAGCAGCGGCCATTCCTGCTTGAAGGTGGCGCGGTGCCGGACNNCCAGCGCATCATCGATACGCTGGTCGCGAGGCGTGAGGTCCTTAGGTTGCATGTCTGCGCCTCCTAGCTCAACGGTAGTACTGCGTTGATAAATGGTTCACGGGCAATCAGCTCGGCAGCTACGCGCTGGCAGAAAGCAAAGATCGGCCCGGCAAAAACCGTGAGCGCAATACCTGCAACTACCAGCGAACCGGTGGCGTAGCGCATGCCCCACGGCAATGATTCCGCTTCCAGCTCGCGTGCCAGCTTGCGTCCCAAATACGGTGCGTGGGCACCGCCGACGGCGGTTTGCTCCAGAACTCGGGTGGATTCGGCCACCAATTGTGCGCTGGGCACCTCGGCGTCTGCCGCGCGGCGCCAGAACATACGTGCCCACACACGAATAATTGCCAGCAAGGTCAAGAGGCTGGTCAGCAGACCTGCACCGATCACGGCCCAGGTAAGCGCATCTGCATTTGCCGCTGCAGCGTGCAACAGCCCGAATTTCCCGAGGAAACCGGAGAACGGCGGTATGCCGCCCAAATTGATTGCCGGGATGAAGAAGAGGATTGTCAACGCCGGGGACAGCTTGGCTAGCGAACCGAGTTTGGTGACGTTTGCGCTGCCAGCGCGGCGTTCAATGAGTCCCGCCACCATGAACAGCGAGGTCTGCACAATGATGTGGTGGCCCACGTAGTAGATTGTGGCAGCAATGGCTAACGGGCCGCCGACCGCGACACCAAAGATCAAATATCCAATGTGGCTGGTCAGCGTGAAGGAAAGCATACGTTTGAAGTCAGTCTGCGCCAAGGCACCGAGAATACCGATGACCATGGTCAGCGTCGCAACGACCAGTAGCGCCGCATTCACGGTCCCACCGGGAAAGAGCAGGGTTTCGGTACGCACAATCGCGTACACGCCAACCTTGGTCAGCAACCCGGCGAACACTGCCGTGACCGGGGCCGGTGCCGTCGGATAGGAGTCCGGAAGCCAGAGCGAAAGCGGGAACACGGCGGCTTTGATGCCGAAGGCGATCAGCAGCAAGACGTGCAGGATCAGCTGCGGGCCTTGATCAAGTTCCGGCAGCTTGACTGCCAGGTCTGCCATGTTCACGGTACCCGTGGCCGCGTAGATCATCGCGATGGCCATCAGGAAGATCACCGAGGAGACCACCGAAACAACCACATAGGTGGTACCGGCTCGGATACGCTCGGCCGTGCCGCCCAGGGTGAGCAGCACATAGCTGGCGGTCAAGAGAATTTCGAAGCCCACGTACAGGTTGAAAAGGTCAGCGGCGAGGAACGCGTTGGACACGCCCGCTAGAAGAATCAGGTAAGCGGGGTGGAAGACCGACACAGGTCCGGGTTCATCGCCATCTGCCAGACCTTGGCTGGTCGCGTAGAGCAGCACTGCCAGGGATACCACGGTGGAGATCAACAGCATGAAGGCGCTGAAGCCATCCACCATCAGTGCAATACCGAACGGTGCATCCCAGCCACCTATATGGATGGCATAGCTTTCGCCGCCCCAGACCGCGGCGACCATGCCAATTTCCAGCACCATGGTCAGGCATAGAATGCCGATGGTAATTAGACGTTGGGTACGCAGCCGGCGACGGGCCAGGAAAGCCGCGCCCGCACCGAAAATCGGGAGCAGCACTGCTAGGGGGGAGAGTTCTAGGAAGTTCATTTTTACTCCTCCCCTTCTCGAATTGGCCGGCCTTCTTCATCGACGAATTCTGTCGTGTCCTCGGCGACCGGTGAATCTTCTTCTTCGTCATATGCGGTGGACTGCGAAACCTTAATATCTTCGGTATCATCGGCCACGATATCCGCGCTGGTCAGTGCCCAGGAGCGATAGATCATAGCGAGCAAGAACGCGGTCACCGCAAAGGTAATGACAATCGCGGTGAGGATCAGTGCCTGGGGCAGCGGGTCGGAATATTCACTCGGATCCCGGTTTGAGTCGAACAAAGGCGCGACACCGCGCCGTCCGCCGGTGGTCAAGATCAGCAGGTTCACCCCGTTGCCCAACAGCATGATGCCCAGCAAAACCCGGGTCAGGGTGCGTTCAAGCACCAGATAGAATCCGGCGGCCAGCAGCACGCCGGTGATCACCAGGAAGGTAATATTGACGCTCATCGTCCCACCCCCAAGGTCGCGGAGTGGCTGACATCGTGTTGCTCCACCGGCGAGCGTCCTTCGGACAGCTCGTCGATTTCGCTGCCTAGCGAGCGCAGGACGTCCTGTACGAGCCCAAGGACCACCAGATACACTCCAATATCAAAAATTGTTGAGGTGACGAACTTATGTTCGCCAAAGATTGGCAACCAGAACTCCCAGGCATACATGGTGAAGATCGCGTCGCCAAAGAACACCGGCACCAACCCGGCGATACCCGCTAGGGCAAGCCCACCGCCGATGAGCATGCCCGGGGCAATGCGCATTGACTCTGAAAGTTCCACGCGCCCACCTGCCAGGTAGCGGATGGTCAAAGCCAGTCCGGCAATGAGTCCGCCGGCGAAGCCGCCACCGGGAGTGTTGTGGCCGGCGAGCAAGGCATACACACTGAGCAGCAGCACGGTGTGGAAGACCAACCGGGTGACAACTTCAAAAATAATGGAACGGCGTTCGGCCACCAGGGTGTTGCCGGCCATGAGCCAGTCTTGGTTGCTGGAGGTCGCGAAACGGCGTGCCACCCGCAATCCGCGTTCCTTGCTGCTCTGGTCCCCCATGGCTTCCGAACCGACATCGATGCTTCCCGGTTCCACCTCATGGGCGCGCAGCCGAGTGCCAAATCCGCGACCAGCAAAGATCAGCGATGCCACACCGGTAGCCGCGGCGGCAAGCACCGTGATTTCTCCGAAGGTATCCCAGACGCGGATATCAACCAGTGTCACGTTCACGATGTTCTTGCCGAAGCCCTCGTAGTAGGCCAGGTCCGGGAAGGACAGCGAAATCGGCGCTTCGCTACGCGCGGCCATCATCGCGATCGCGATGTACACCACCATCAGCGCCAGCGCGATGGCCAGTACCGCACGGCCCCACTTGATGGTGGTCAGCCCGACCCAAAGCCGTTTAGGCAGAGCACGCAGCGCCAGCACGAAGGAAACCAGCACAATGGTTTCCACTAAAAGCTGGGTCAGGGCTAGATCAGGGGCTCCCTGCAGCGCGAAGATGGCGACCATGCCGTAACCGGTCACCGAGACCATCAGCACTGCCATGAAGCGTTTTGGTGCCACGATGGCGGTGACACAACCGACGATGATGATCGCACCGATGACCAGCTGTGCCGGGTGGTCAGCGATAACCCAATTAGTCGGCCACGGTGTTTCAACCGTCAGGGCGATGGACAGTGGCAAGATGAGCACAACCATCAAGATCACGCCCAGGTAGAAGGACAAGGAACCGCGCTGGGTACGGCCGGTAATCCAAATCGCAACACGGTCAACGACGTTGATGCTTACACGGTAAATTTCCTCGGCAGAAATCATATTGCGGCGCAGCGGTGCGCCGGTATCGGTGCGCTTGCGCAACCAGAAGAACAGGATACCGATGCTCACCGAGATCGCGCTCAAACCCAGCGCCGAATTAAACCCGGCAAAGAGCTTCAAATGCATGTCACCCGGCCCGCCTTGCAACAGCGACCAATGCGCTACCAGTGGTTCAATCAGTGCCGGGAAAAGGCCAAGACCCAGGGTGCATACGCTCAGCACCAGCAGCGGGCTGAGGAAGATCAGCGACGGGCGTTTGGAAGTTGTCAGGCCCGCAATTTTTTTCTTCACGCCGAACGCGCCAACGAGGAAGCGCAGTGAGTAGGCCATGGTCAGCGCCGCGCCGAGGACCAGGCCGATCAGTGCAAAGATTCCCCACCCGGTCTCCAAGTGCAAGGCAGCTTCATACACCGCTTCCTTGGCCACAAAACCAAAGAGCGGCGGAATGCCAGCCATTGAGGCGACGGCGATAGCGGCGATCAATGCCAGTCCGGGCATGCTGCGGCGCAGACCAGAGAGCTTACGGATGTCACGGGTACCGGTGTTGTGGTCAATGATGCCCACGGTGAGGAACAAGGTGGCTTTGAACAGTCCGTGAGCAAGTGTGAGGGCAAGCGCTGCGAAGGCGGCTTCGGCGGTGCCGAAGCCAAAGACGGCAATGATGAAGCCAAGCTGTGAGACGGTACCGAAGGCGAGGATCAGCTTCAAGTCATATTGCTTCAGTGCCCGGAAGCCGCCGATCAGCATCGTCAGCACACCGATACCGACGGTGATAGGAACCCAGAAGGTGGTGTCCGAGAAGCCGGGGGCCAATCGCGCGATCAGGTAAACGCCGGCCTTCACCATGGCTGCAGCGTGCAGGTAGGCGGAGACCGGGGTGGGCGCCGCCATGGCCCCGGGCAGCCAGAAGTGAAATGGAACCAGTGCGGATTTGGAGATTGCGCCAAGCAAGATCAGGGCGATGGCTATGTCGACAAACATCCCGCTGGCCACCAGCTGGTCCGATTGGGCGATCCATTCCGAGAGTCGGTAACTTCCGGTCTGAGCGCCGATCATCAGCAGGCCACCAAGCATGGCCAGGCCGCCGAAAGTCGTGACGATCAACGCGTTCATGGCCGAACGACGTGCGGTGATCAGATGCTGGCTAAAACCAATCAGGAGGTAGGAAAGTACCGAGGTGATTTCCCAGAAGATAAACATGATGATGACGTCATCTGCAGTCACCAGACCGGTCATGGCACCGGCAAAGGCCACCATTTTGGCGGCGAATCCACCGATTTGCGGGTCATCATTTTTGAAGTAGCGGCCACAGTAAATCAGTACGAGTGCGCCAACACCCAGGATCAGCAGCAAGAGGCTGGCGGCCAAAGCGTCCATGCGGAAGTTCAGCCCGATATTCAGGCCAGGTATCCAGTCGATGCTCAGTGAAGGGGGCGCATTGGGAGCGCCGGAGGAAAGTGTCGGGTCAGCTGCGAGTACCGCAGGAATGCGCGTGAGCAACCAAATAAATCCCGCTGCAGGCACTATTGCTACAACATAAAAAGCATTTCTTTTTAATGCTCTAAACAGTATTGGACACAACACTGCCGTAGCAAAGAGTGCAATGAGAATTACTAACACACGTCTCCTCTGTCGACTGAACAAGGGGCCAGAGTCCGACGAACAAAAAAATGCCCGCTACGCAATTTTATCAGCCCAGAGCGGGATTTTATGCACTATCGAGGGGTATGCGAAGCTTTTGCGCCACGGGAGAACAGCGGAATGAATTCCTAGAGCGGAATATCCTGCAGTAAATTCATTTACTGATCACCACAAACCTGTACGATGCCCACATGGGAACGAAAATTGAACCGACGGTAATACAACCCGGTGACAAGTGGCTCAATAAACACACGTGGGCTTGGGCCAGTTGGGACTGGGGCCAGGCGGCAATCAACGCGGTGATGATCACGTTCGTGTTCACCGTGTATTTAACCAGTGAACTTTTCGGCGACACCGACCATTCCTCACTGGTGCTCTCTCAGGCTTTGTCACTGGCTGGTTTGCTGATCGCTTTGCTGGTGCCAGTGACCGGGTTGCGCGCCGACGCTGCGGGCCGGCGCAAGCTCTGGATTATGGTCAACACCTTCTTGCTAGTGGTGGTGTGTGCCGCCGGATTTTTCGTTTACCCAGATCCTCGCTTCCTGATCTTCGGTGTCGCAATCATTGCCGCGCTTTCGCTATTCTCGGAGTTCGCCGGGGTCAACTACAACGCGGTGCTCAATCAGATCTCTACCCGGGCCACCGTTGGCAAGGTCTCCGGTTTCGGCTGGGGCATGGGGTACGTCGGTGGAATTCTTGCGCTGGCCCTGGTGCTCTTTGGATTTGTGCAACCCCTCGTTGACTGGCCCGGAGCAAACACCACCGATTCACTGAACCTGCGCTGGGTCGCGGTCTTCAGCGCCGCATGGTGCTTGATCTTCGCTCTTCCCTTGTTCTTCGTGATTCCCGAGTCCCCTTCAACGGTGTCCACCAAGATTCCTCTCTCGCAGTCCTACAAGGTGCTGTGGGGACGAATCGTGGGACTCTGGCGCGAAGACCGCAATCTCTTGTTCTTCCTTGGCTCCTCCGCGGTCTTTCGTGATGGGCTCAGTGCCATCTTTACCTTCGGCGGCGTGATCGCGGCAGGAACCTTCGGTTTCACCTTGACCGAGGTCATCATCTTCGCGATTGTCGGCAATATGGTCGCAGCGCTCGGTGCCGTGATTGGAGGCAGACTCGATGATGTAATCGGCCCCAAGGCGGTTATCACCGGCTCATTGATTGGCTTGTTGCTTGCCGGCGCTGGGGTGTTCTTCTCCCCCGGTGCTAGTGGTTTCTGGATTTTCGGCCTGTTGCTCACGCTCTTTGTTGGACCGGCACAATCCGCCTCACGTTCTTATCTGTCACGGATGATTCCGCCTGGCCGCGAAGGTGAACTTTTCGGCCTCTACGCAACCACCGGACGTGCGGTCTCTTTCTTAGCCCCGATGCTTTTTGGTCTGGCCATTGCTCTGGCTACGCCCTTCGTAGCAAGTGGAGAAGCACAGCGCTACGGCATTCTAGGTATCTTGGTGGTGCTATTGATTGGCTTGTTCCTACTTTTGCCAATTCAATCGCCACGCAAAACTTCAAATGCCTAGCAGTCCGCGCATTATTCGTCATTGACTAGCAAAGTTGGGTTTCCTAATGATTGACTGTGGCCTATGAAGGATCAAGAAGCAGCGCACGGTGTCGAGCCGCATGATAGAAATGTCGCAGAAAGACTGAATTGGCTACGTGCCGGGGTTTTAGGTGCAAATGATGGCATCGTCTCGGTGGCCGCAGTTGTGGTCGGTGTCGCTAGTGCCACGACCGCCAACTTACCGATCATCACCGCTGGCGCGGCCGCGGTCATAGGTGGAGCAATCTCAATGGCCTTGGGTGAATATGTTTCAGTGGCTAGCGCCGCTGACTCCCAGCGAGCGCTGATTGAAAAGGAGCGGGCGGAGCTACGCGATACTCC
>DNHA01000328.1:0-9176 GCA_003486025.1 Micrococcaceae bacterium
AGAAATCTTGGGGGATGGTCATGGCGAAGGCATAGTCGCCATGGGCAACACCCTCAGCGGCAGCTTGCTGCGAGTCAACTACTTCCCAGTCGAAGGTTGAGTCTTCCAAGAGAGAGTCGACGACCTCGTCACCAACGTTCGTGGTTTTCCCGTCTCGTTCGGCCCCGTCATCGAGGTTCACCAATGCGGTTTTGATGCCGTGGAGGTTTGACTGCGGGTCCCAGTTGCCATAGAGGTAGAGAGCCCCGTAGAGCAGCGGTACGCAGGTTACCGCGATCAGTGCCAATTTGGGCAAGGTTCCACGGGTCATGCGCTTGAGCTCGGAGAGAGCAAGGCCCAGAGTCGTCATGAGTTAGTCCTTTAGGGTGGATGATTTTGCTGCAAGCTCGGCGTCGTCTGGCGCAGGAGCTTCAGCAGCTTCAGGTACTTCGGGAGTTTGTGGTGCTTGGCGGTGGAGCGGTGCCGGCTCCGAGGGATCGGCAGCATTTGGCGGCTCGGATTCTTTGTCCAATTCAGCCGTGGACTCCGTTAGCGGGGTGCAATCCTCAGGTGCAACAGAGTCCGCTGAGCTGGTTGCTGCTAGGAATTCGGCGTCCGAGGATTCGTTCGCCGGCAGTTCCTGTACCGGCTCGTTCTCGACGTCGTCGGCATCCGGATAGTTTTCGGTCTGTGGGACAGTCTCGGTCTGCGGCGCCGAATCTTCAGTGGCGGCTGTTTGCCCTGCGAAGACGACCGGCCCCTGCCAGCTATCGGGGACTCTGGAAACGACGGCGACGACGGCGAGCTGGCGACGTGTATGGGTTAATTCTTCCAGCGATTCCAGCCATGACGGTTCATCGATGCCGTGGCGGTCTAGGGAATCAAAAATCAGGCAATCGGTGTTGTGGTTTTCCAAGGCGAGCCGAGTAAGAAGGTCTAGTCGGATCTGTGGCTCGATAGAGTCGATCCAGTCTCCGGCGAGGTGGTCAAAACCATGTCTGGCTAACCATTTCTTGCTTTGCGGGCGGCGCCAGAAAGGCCCGGGCACCAGAGCCAGATCCTCGCTAACCACGTCTCGAACCTTCAGGTGGGCCTCGGGTTCGTTGACTTGCGGCGAGTCAACGAGTGCACTGCGGGAGCGTAGCGTTTTAATGCCNNCCAGGCGCTGTAGACCACTGGACTGTCCCCGAGCTAGGGCTCATCCGACCGGAGAGCATCAGGGCCAGAGCGGTGCGCTGAAGCTGCGCATCGGCAACTACAAGCAACAGCGTTCCTCGCTCGACCTCCAGGGAGGTCTCGGCGACGAGCTGTCCGTGGCGGCCTTTGAAGCTCAATGAATTAGCAATTAACACCCCTTAAGACTAAACGAACTGACCGGTCAGTTCAATTAGTGAGGAAGTTTATCTACTCACCAGTAGACGTGATGCGCATCATGGTCTTGGATGGTTCATGGACCAACAACCGGAAACTATCCGATGATTCATCATGAATTCACTATTGGCTGATTGAATCGATTGCGGGTCAACCGAGCGCTACCGCGCCGCGGTACTTACAACGAACTAGGAATATCCATGAAAAAACGCACCACGACAGCCTTTGCGGCTACCTGCCTGGGAACCGCATTGGTTGCTGGAATGATGGCGCCGGCTGCAGCGGCCGGAACCGGTATGGAGCTGACCGGGATCGAAGAAATTCAGGGCACTGGAAGCGCCACAGAAATGGCCGGCAAGCAGGTAAGTGTTCGAGGAGTAGTCACCGGGGCATACGCAGAAGGTGGAATCCGAGGCTTCTACGTCCAGACAGCTGGTTCGGGAAGCGAGATTTCTTCGGCCGGCAGCTCGGCGATTTTTGTGTATTCGGCCGGTGCCGCAAAGGTGGCGGTAGGTGATCATGTTCAGGTCTCTGGTGAAGTTGCTGAATACTACGGAATGACTCAAATTAGCGCTACGGCCCAAGATGTTGAGGTCCTCGCTGAACCGGCGGAAGCGATCAAGCCTTTGGCTATCGACATTCCTGACACCGATGCTGCACGTGAACGATTCGAAGGAATGCTGATTGATCCGCAGGGGCAATGGACCGTTGCTGATAACTACAGCCTGAATCAGTACGGCGAAATTACTCTGGCCGAAGGCACCAGCTCGATACTCGATGGAGAGCGCACCCTGCGCCAGGCCACCGACGTCTTCGCGCCTGGAAGCGATGAAGCCAAGGCCTTGGAAGCCGAAAACGAATCCCGCGCATTGGTTCTGGATGACGGTGCCACATTGAATTTTTTGGGTGCCGCGGCGAACAAACGCGTTGAATTGCCCTACATTTCGGCATCTGAGCATGTCACGGTAGGCAGTAGCGCTACCTTCACCGCTCCGGTCATCATGGATTATCGCTATGACCTGTGGCGACTGCAGCCACAGGGTCAGGTAATAGGTGCTCAGGATTCCGACATTCCGGTGAGCTTCGAGCAGGTAGCGAACGAAGCCCCGGCTGAAGTTGGCGGAAACGTCAGCGTCGGCAGCTTCAACGTGCTGAATTTCTTCACCACCACCGGAGACCAGCTTCAGGGGTGCAATTACTACACCGATCGTGAGGGGAACCCGATTTCGGTGCGCAGCGGTTGTGACGCCCGTGGTGCCGCAGACGCCGACAATCTCGAACGCCAGCAGTCAAAGATCGTTACGGCATTGAATAAATTTGATGCAGATGTAGTGGTTCTTGAAGAAATTGAAAATTCCGCCCGTTTTGGTCAAGAACGAGACGCCTCCTTGCAAATCTTGGTGGATGCGTTGAATAAGGCTGCCGGCGAAAAGCGCTGGAGCTTCGCCCCTAGCCCGGAGGAAGTTCCGGCTGACGAAGATGTCATTCGTACTGCCATGATCTACCAGCGTGATGCGGTGAAGCTCATTGATGAATCGGTAGTGCTTGACGATGCTGCCTTTGACAATGCGCGTGATCCGCTAGCGCAGGCCTTCCAGCGCGTGGGTGGCAACTCAAAGACCCGATTCCTTGTGGTCGCCAATCACTTCAAATCCAAAGGTTCTGACCCTAAGGATGGCTCCGAGAACGCCGATCAGGGTGATGGTGCCGGAGCGTGGAACGCCGCACGCGTCCAGCAGGCCGAAGCCCTAGTGGATTTTGCCGAAGACCTGAAGGAGAAGCGGAACACCGGCAAGGTGCTATTGGCCGGTGACTTCAATTCCTATTCGGCAGAGGACCCTATCAAGGTGATGGCTGAGGCTGGTTATGTTGACTTGGGTGCCGAGGCGAGTACTCAAAGCTACCTCTTCGGAGGTCGAACCGGGTCGCTGGACCATGTGCTGGGGTCGGCAGAAATTGCACCGTCGGTGACCGGGGAAACAATCTGGAATATCAACGCAACGGAGTCCGTCGCCTATGAATACAGCCGCTATAACACCAACGTGGCCCAGTTGTTCTCCCCTGACCAATTCCGCTCCTCGGACCATGATCCGGTGCTTATTGGGCTTCAGCTGAACAAGAAGTAGCAGCAGTGAATCCGGCGGATCGAAGTTGATTCGCCGGATTTTCTTTTAGAAAAATATCTACCACCGACTGTCGAAGGAACAGATCGAATGAACAATTTGACCTGACTTCTTTTAGTCGTAGGCTGAAAATAATGGACTTCCAAAGGGTGCTTCGTTGCGAAGCGGCTCCAGATTCGGTCTTGACAACGGTCTGTGATCGGGCAGAATATTGGAAAGATGATTTGTGAGAGCGCTCACACGGTGTTTGCTTAGGCGCTTTTATGTTTCATGACTCAGTAGAAACCCGAAAGGGTGGACACTTGTTCTACTCTGAGAGCGCTCTCATCGGGTACGCGTTCAGAGCCTCTCGACCTCTCAAACCCGCACTCACACCTGGAGACATGATGAAAACCTCGAGCAAAACAAAGCTCGCGCAATCAGTCGCACTGCTGGGCACTCTTGCCTTGCTAGCGACAGGTTGCAGCAACGCCGACAAGGCCCCGGCGGCGGATCCGGCATCGGCTGACAATCCGGTCACACTCACGGTCACGACGTTCGGAGCCATGGGTCTAGATGACTTGTACGAAAAGTATGAAAAGGAAAATCCGGGCGTCACTATCGAGGCAACCAACATCGATACCGGTGGCAATGCGCTGGTCGATTGGAAAACCAAGCAGGCTTCAGGCGCCGGTCTTCCCGACATCCAAGCAGTCGAAGAGGGTTGGCTAGGACAGGTTATGGCCGTCTCTGATTCCTTTAGCGATCTGCGTGACTACGGAATAGAAGATCTCAAGTCCCAGTGGGTCGACTGGAAAGTCGAGCAGGCAACTGACAAGGACGGACGCATCATCGGCTACGGTACCGATATCGGCCCGGAAGGAATTTGCTACAACTCGAAGCTCCTTGAAAAAGCCGGTATGCCATCCGAGCGCAGCGCATTTGCTGAATTCATCGGTGGACAGGATTCCACCTGGGAAGATTACTTCGCCGCTGGCAAAAAATATGAGGAAAAAACCGGAAAGGCCTGGTTTGACCAGTCCGGGTTTGTCTGGAACGCCATGGTCAACCAACTCGACGAAGGGTATTACAAAAAGGACGGGTCGTTGAATATTGACGGCAACGCCGAACTGAGCAACCGCTGGAAGATGTTGGCGGATGCTGCTGAAGCTGGGTTGTCCTCCGGCCAGACCCAGTGGGACTGGGGTAAAGGGCAAGCCTTCTTGGATGGTTCCTTTGCCACCATGCCGTGCCCAGGTTGGATGCTAGGTAACGTCAAAGGGCAAGTTGAGGGTGCAGGCGGCGACGAAACCTCGGGTTGGGACTTCGCCGGAGTCTTCCCTGGGGGACCGGCGAACTGGGGCGGAACCTTCCTCACCGTTCCCACAACCTCGAAAAATCCGGCCGAAGCAGCCAAACTCGCTACGTGGCTGACCAGCGCACAGTCCCAGGCGGCAGCATTCGAAGCAGCCGGAACTTTCCCAAGCAACCTTGAAGCCCAAAGCTCCGAACAGGTTCAAGGAAGCAACGAACTGACCAAGTTCTTCAACGATGCTCCGATCGGCCAACTGCTGGCAGAACGTGCAGAAGGTGTGAAAGCACAGTTCAAGGGGGCCGATGATTCGGTCATCCAAGAGCAGGTTTTCGGCCCCGCGACGATCGCTTTGGATGGTGGCAAGGATGGACAAGCCGCATGGGATGAAGCTATGTCGACCATGAAGAACTTGGACATCAAGTAATCACCGCCGGTAGGCCGGCTGAATCATCGGCCGGCCTATTGGGAAAGAGAAATCGATAATGAGCATCATGACCAACAATGCTTCGGACGCCACAGGAGCTGCTGTGCCACCGGGGGAGCCAACCCCAGACGCGGTTCATCGCGCCGGTGATGCGGCGCAGGAGAAGAAAATGCGCCGCCGGCACCGCTGGGGACAATTTGATTTCAAATACTCGCCGTATCTTTATGTCTCGCCGTTCTTTATTCTGTTCGCGCTGGTCGGACTCTTTCCGCTGATCTACACCTTCGTAGTTTCCATCAATGACTGGGATCTGCTCGGAGGAGCCGGCGAATGGGTGGGCCTGGATAACTATGCAGCCGAAATCAGCTCTCCGCTCTTTTGGAACTCGCTGTTCAATACATTCAGCATCTTCCTGCTCTCAGCGATTCCGCAGCTGCTCGTAGCAACCTTCATCGCGGCCATTCTGGACCAGAATATCCGCGCGAAAACATTCTGGCGGATGAGCGTGCTCATTCCCTACGTGGTCACTCCAGTTGCGGTCACGTTAATCTTCTCCTCGGCTTTTGATGAGAAATACGGGCTAATCAACAACCTGCTCCAAACCATCAATATTGATCCGGTGGCCTGGAAGAGTGAAGTAATTCCCTCCCATCTGGCCATCGCAACCATGGTGAACTGGCGTTGGACCGGGTATAACGCACTGATTCTTTTGGCAGCCATGCAGGCAGTTCCCCGCGAACTGCACGAATCGGCAGCAATCGACGGGGCTGGATCACTGCGCAGGTTCTTCGCGATCACTTTGCCAAGCATCAGGCCCACAATGATCTTTGTCGTCATCACCGCAACCATCGGTGGACTCCAAATTTTTACCGAGCCGAAGCTATTCAATCCCAGCAGTTCGGTGCCTGGCGGTCCCGAACGCGAATACCAGACCACGGTGCTCTACCTGTGGGATCTGGCATTCAACCGTGGTGACTTTGGCCGTGCTTCTGCGGTCGCGTGGATGTTGTTCTTGATCATCATTCTGATTGGACTGGTCAACTTCTTCCTGTCGGGTTCAATTGCCTCTTCTGCCGAAGGAGGAAGTCGCAAGAACCGTCGCCAGCAACGCATCGCGCACAAACACGCGGTCCAGATGGCTCAAGCAAAGATTGCTTCAAACGGTACACCCGGCTCAGATGGAACGTCTGGCGGAAAGGGCGGAGAATCCCATGAGTAGCGCAACGATAGCTAAAACCACTGCAACAAAAAAGTTTGGTGCCAAGGGTAAAAATTTCTCGATGGACCGCCGTCCTGGATTTCTTACCTATGGATTATTGATTGCATTCTTCTTGGGCAGCACCTACCCGTTGTGGTATTCGCTGCTGATCGGTTCAAATACAGGAGCGGTGTTCGCCTCAACGTATCCACCCTTGTTACCTGGCGGCGCGTTCTGGAAAAATGTTGCCGAGGTTTTTAACACCATAGATTTCTGGGGAGCTCTAGCAAATAGTGTCCTCGTTTCCTCGGTCATCACACTTTCGGTGGTCACGTTTTCCACGTTGGCCGGATACGCGTTCGCTAAGCTGCGTTTCCGTGGGCGCCAGGGACTACTGGTTTTCGTGATCGCGACTCTGGCTGTACCAACACAGCTGGGTATTATTCCGCTGTTCATGGTCATGAAGGAATTCGGTTGGACCGGTTCGCTAGGCGCGGTCATGGTCCCCACCCTGGTTACCGCTTTCGGCGTATTCTTCATGCGCCAATATTTGGTGGACGTGGTGCCCGATGAATTGATTGAAGCCGCCCGTATTGATGGGGCGAGCATGATCGGAACATTCTGGCATGTGGGGGTGCCGGCAGCGCGCCCGGCAATGGCTATTCTGGCGCTCTTCACTTTCATGACCGCATGGACCGACTATCTGTGGCCAATGCTTGTAGCACCGCAAAACCCCACGCTTCAGGTGGCGCTGAGCCAACTGCAATCCGCAAAATATGTGGACTACACGATTGTGATGTCCGGGGCCTTGATGGCCACCATCCCGCTGTTATTGCTATTCGTAGTGGCGGGCAAACAACTTGTATCTGGAATTATGGCAGGAGCTGTAAAGGGCTAATGACGAAACATCTATCTGAAAACTTTGCTTGGCCCAAAGAATTTCTTTGGGGCTCGGCCACCGCGGCCGCGCAAATAGAGGGAGCAAGCCACAGCTACGGCAAGGAAGACTCCGTCTGGGACGCATTCGCTCGTAAAGAAGGGGTGATTGCAGGAGGAGACAACCTCAAAGTAGCAGTGGATCATTACCACCGGTATCAGGAAGACGTAGGGCTGATGCGTGAGCTCGGCCTGGACTCCTACCGATTCTCCACCAGCTGGGCCCGAGTCGTTCCAGGCGGGCGAAGCGTTAACAGCGAAGGTCTCGATTTCTATTCACGGTTAGTAGACGGACTGTTAGAGAACGGAATCCTTCCGTGGCTTACTCTTTACCACTGGGATATGCCACAAGCACTTGAAGAAGAAGGTGGCTGGACCAACCGCGATACCGCCTATAAGTTTGCCGAGTATGCGGAAGCGGTCTATGCAAAGCTCGGTGACCGGGTGAACCACTGGACGACGTTCAACGAACCTTTATGCTCTTCGCTTATTGGCTACGCCGCAGGCGAGCACGCACCTGGACGGCAAGAACCGGCGGCGGCTCTGGCGGCGGTGCATCATCAGCACTTAGGCCATGGGCTAGCAACGCAGCGATTGCGTGAACTTGGCGCTCAAGAACTTGGTATCACCCTGAACCTCACCAACGCGGTGCCCAACGACCCTGCTGACCCCGTGGATTTGGAAGCGGCACGAAGGATTGACGCGCTATGGAATCGGATGTTCTTGGATCCATTGCTCCGTGGTTCATATCCTGAGGATCTTTTACAAGATGTCTCCGGGCTGGGTTTGGCCGAAGTTATTCAGCCAGGCGACTTGGAAATCATCCACCAGCCCATCGACTTTCTGGGTGTGAACCACTATCACGATGACAATGTCTCGGGACATCCGTTGGCAGGCGATGGCCCTGAAGCTGTCGTGCCCACCGACGCTCCTAAATCCTCACCCTTCGTCGGCAGCGAATACGTCACCTTCCCGAGCCGGGACTTACCTCGTACAGCCATGGGTTGGGAAGTAAATCCGCAGGGTCTTCGGGTACTGCTGAACCGGTTGAATGACCATTATCCGGATCTTCCAGCGTTGTACATCACCGAAAACGGCGCTTCGTACACCGATCAGTTGTCCTCGGATGGAACAGTGGCAGACACAGAACGCCGCGAGTACATCTTTGACCATCTGGACGCCGTCGCTGGTGCTATCGAAGACGGGGTGAACGTGCGTGGGTATTTCGTATGGTCATTGTTGGATAACTTCGAATGGGCATGGGGGTACCAGAAGCGATTTGGCATTATCTATGTGGATTATGAAACGCAGGAGCGCATTATTAAGGACAGCGGTCGGGCCTACGCAGGACTGATCGCAGCCAACCGTACAATGGCATAGCATCGGTGCGTGGCGTTTAGCCAAGCGCCACGCGCCGCACACTAGTAATAAGGAATAACCCAGCTACCGCGAAGAAGTCACGATGCCCGAACCACGTAAACAACAGCCAACGCTGGAACTCGTCGCAGAGCGCGCAGGAGTTTCACGAGCAACCGTTTCACGCGTAGTCAACGGTTCTGACAAGGTCAAAGCAGACGTCGTGCGCGCGGTAGAGAAAGCCATTGCGGAATTAAACTACGTTCCCAACAGGGCGGCTCGTTCTTTGGCGCAGGGACGGACAAATTCCATTGCTTTGGTGATCCCGGAGAGTACCGCCAAATTTTTCGCGGACCCATATTTCGCCTCGGTGATTCAAGGGGCTGCAATGTATCTGAGCACTACAGAATTCACGCTATCTTTGCTCATTGCCACGGAGTCAGATCCGGCTAAAACCAGCCGGTATCTGCGTGGCGGAAATGTTGATGGTGCGTT
>DNHA01000328.1:9204-9326 GCA_003486025.1 Micrococcaceae bacterium
ATACTTTCGCATCATGCCGACGATAGTTCCTATAGCGAATTGGCCGGCTCATTGCCACTGGTTTTCGGTGGCCGACCGATGAGCAATGAAAATGGAAACGTCTTCGTTGTAGACGTAGATAA
>DNHA01000197.1:0-13898 GCA_003486025.1 Micrococcaceae bacterium
AAGTCCTACGGCGATAAGCCTTACGGCAATCGTTCCGAGGGCGGCAAGTCCTACGTTGACAAGCCATACGGTAATCGTTCCGAGGGCGGCAAGTCCTTTGGCAATAAGCAGGGCGATCGTTCCGGTCGAGCGGGAGCAAGCCGTGACAAGTCCAGCTCCTCGGCATTTGGCAAGAACTCCGAGGCCGCTTTTGGCAAGGAACGTTTCGGTAACTCGGTGCAGTCAAACTATGCCCGGCCAACCCAGCGTGCCCGGGCTCAGGCTCGCATCGAAAACCAGGCAAACCGCACCGACAGCCAGGACGGCGTTCGTCTGCAGAAGGCCATGGCCAATGCCGGAGTCGCTTCACGCCGCGTCTGTGAAGAAATGATCACCGAAGGCCGCGTTGAGGTCAATGGCAAGCTCATTGTCGAGCTCGGCGCCCGGGTGGATCCGACCAAGGATTCCATCCACGTCGACGGCATGCGTTTGCAGCTGAACCAGACGAACAAGTACTTCGTTTTCAACAAGCCAAAGCACGTGATGTGCACGATGGATGATCCTGAGGGTCGTCGTACCATCGCTGATTACTTCCGTCACGACCACGCCCAGTTGCGCCTCTTCCATGTGGGCCGCCTGGACTACAAGACCGAGGGTCTGCTGATCCTGACCAACGACGGGGAGCTGGCTAACCGCCTGCAGCACCCGAAGTACGAGGTTCCAAAAACTTACCTGGTACAGGTTCCTGGCCCAATTTCGCGCGCTGCGAGCAACGCCCTGCGCGAAGGTGTGCGTCTGGAAGACGGCTGGATCAAGGTCGACGATCTCAAAATCATCGACACCACACCGAAGTCCGTGATGGTTGAGGTGACCCTGCACTCGGGTCGCAATCGCATCGTGCGTCGTATGTTCGATGCTGTTGGACACCCGGTGGAGCGCCTCGTGCGTGTGGGCATCGGCCCGATCCAGCTCGGCGATCAGAAGCAAGGCGTCATCCGACCTCTGGGCAACCAGGAAGTCGGACACCTGATGTCCATGGTGGGGATGTAACCTATGCCCACTTCTCACCTTGCCGGCCCAGTGCTGGTGATTGGCACCGGACTACTGGGCACCTCGGTGGGTCTGGGGCTGCGCGCTAAGGGCGTAGCGGTTTACCTGCAGGACATCTCGCCGACCGCACAGGCTGTGGCTCATGACATCGGTGCCGGCCAACCGCTGGATTCCGAGGCACGGATTGCCCCGGAACTGGTGGTCATCGGCGCTCCGCCAGATGTCACCGCGGCATTGGTGGCTGAATCGTTGCTGAGGTACCCGAACTCCACGGTGGTCGACATCGCCAGCGTGAAGGGTTCAATCCTGGACGCGGTGAATGCCGATGCGCGGTTGAGCGACGCGGATCGTGCCCGCTATGTGGGTACGCACCCGATGGCAGGACGTGAGAAATCAGGTCCGGCCGCCGCACGCGGAGCGTTGTTTACCTCGATGCCGTGGGTGATCTGCAGGCACCAGTTGGCTTCCGCGGCAAGCGTGAAAACCGCCGAGGCGTTGGCCATCGATCTGGGGGCGACCCTGCACCGCATGGACGTCACCGCTCACGACGAATCGGTCGCGCTGACCAGCCACTTTCCACAGGCTGCCAGTTCGATGATCGCCTCGCGGTTGTTGAACGCCCAAGCCCACCAGTTGGGTGTGGCCGGCAACGGGCTGCGTGACATGACGCGGATTGCTGCCAGCGATGAAAAGTTGTGGATCCAGATTTTCTCGCATAACGCCAAAGCATTGATCCCGATCCTTTCGGGTATGAAGGAAGATCTGGACCGGCTGATCAACACTTTGAACAATCCAACGGGCCACGGCGCCTTGCTGGATTTGTCGCAATTGATGAGCGAGGGCAACGCCGGGCAGGCTCGAATTCCGGGCAAGCACGGTGCCCCACCGCAGGCTTTCGCACTGGTTACCGTCGTCGTTGATGACAAACCGGGGCAGATCGCGGCACTCATGGCAGATATCGGGCAGGCAGGTATCAACCTCGAGGATATGCGCATGGAGCACTCCGCCGGACACCAGGTAGGACTGGTGGACGTGTCGGTATTGCCCGGACGGCGCGATGAACTGATCAACGTATTGACGAACAACGGATGGAAAGTAGCCCAGTGACGCACGCAGCTCACCCAACGAACCTTGTCATCGCCATTGACGGGCCCAGCGGTTCTGGCAAGTCCTCGGTTTCCAAGGCAGTGGCCCGCGCACTAGGCGCCGCCTATCTGGACACCGGAGCAATGTACCGGGCGATCACCTACTCGGTGCTCGACGCGGGAACTGACCTGTCCGATGCCGCAGCGGTAGCTACCGCGGTGCGCGAAGCAAAGCTGGAGATCTCGGTGGATCCGGATCACGAACATGTGGTGATCGGCGATACTGTGGTGACCGAAGCGATTCGTGAACCACGCATCTCAGAGCAGGTTTCGGCGGTGGCGACCAATCTGGAAGCCCGTGCCGAGCTGGTTCGCAGACAGCGTGAAATCATCGCAGACCACGGGCGCATTGTCGCTGAGGGCCGCGATATCACCACCGTTGTCGCACCCGATGCACATGCCCGAATCCTGCTGACTGCTTCCGAAGAGGCGCGCCTGCGCCGCCGCGGAATCCAGCTTGGCGGAACTCAGGACGCTGGCGCGCTGGTATCCCAGGTGCTTGAACGCGATAAGAAAGATTCGACGGTTGTGAACTTTACCCAGGCCGCCGATGGAGTGATTACGGTTGACTCCTCGGACCTGGATTTTGAGCAGACCATCAACGCCGTGCTTGACGCAATCAACACGGCTGCGAAAAAGTAGTACTAACTAAGCCTTAACCGGCGCCCATCCTCGGCGAGAGCCGATGAAGATTCACGTTCCGCCCGCCACCTTGGGCAGGACCTATCGCCTTGAAGGGAATATCATGAGCGACCACAACAACTCCCACGATGGGGAATACACCCCCCTCGTAGACGACGATATCGCCGAGCGCCTAGCCGAACTGAGCGACGAAGACGCGGAAATCCGCACTCGCGCACTGCTCTCCGGACTCGATGACTACGATCTGGACGCCGAAGACGCCGCGCTGCTCTCCGGTCTGGACGATGACTCCGAAGATGATGCAGACGTCATCATCCCACCGGTGCTGGCCATCATCGGCCGGCCCAACGTAGGCAAATCAACGCTGGTCAACCGCATCCTGGGCCGCCGCGAAGCAGTAGTGGAAGACGTTCCGGGTGTCACCCGTGACCGTGTGTCCTACTCCGCCGAGTGGCTGGGCCGCCCGTTCACCGTGGTGGACACCGGCGGTTGGGAGCACGACGCAAAGGGCATCCATGCCTCGGTTGCCGAACAAGCTGAAATCGCCGCAGACGTAGCCGACGCAATTCTCTTCGTAGTCGACTCGCATGTGGGCGCTACCGCGACCGACGAGGCGGTAGTGAAGATGCTGCGCAAGAAGCGCAAGCCAGTCTTCCTGGTCGCCAACAAGGTTGATGATTTCAACCAAGAGGCCGAAGCCGCCTCGCTGTGGGGTCTGGGCTTTGGCCAGCCATGGCCAGTTTCCGCACTGCACGGCCGCGGTACCGCGGACTTGCTGGACGCGGTCATGGAAAAGCTTCCCGCACACTCGGCCTTCGGTGGAATGATTCCTTCCGGTGGCCCGCGCCGCATCGCGCTGATTGGCCGGCCAAACGTGGGTAAGAGCTCGCTGCTGAATAAGCTTGCCGGCTCCGAGCGCGTGGTTGTGGACGACTATGCCGGTACCACCCGCGACCCGGTCGATGAGCTTCTGGAACTCGGTGGCGAGGTATGGCGCTTCGTGGATACCGCAGGTATCCGCCGCCGTCAGCACATGGCTCAGGGCTCGGATTACTACGCATCGCTGCGAACCCAGACCGCCTTGGAAAAAGCCGAAGTCGCCGTAGTGCTGCTGGCCGCGAACGAGACCGTCTCCGAGCAGGACGTACGCATCATCCAGCTGACCATCGAGGCCGGCCGCGCGCTGGTGCTCGTGTTCAATAAGTGGGATGAAGTTGACGAAGATCGCCGCTATGTCCTGGAACAGGAAATTGAGCGCGATCTGGCCCACATCGAGTGGGCTCCACGTGTGAACATGTCGGCATTGACCGGCTGGCACAAGGACAAGATTGTTGCCGCACTGCACACCTCGCTGGATTCGTGGGATAAGCGCATTCCCACTGGCAAGCTCAACGCGTTCCTTGGCGAGCTCGTCGCGGCGCACCCTCACCCGGTACGCGGCGGTAAGCAGCCACGTATCTTGTTCGGCACCCAGGCATCTTCGCGTCCGCCGAAGTTTGTGCTCTTCACCTCCGGATTCTTGGATCCAGGCTACCGCCGTTTCATCGCGCGACGTCTGCGTGAAACCTTCGGTTTTGAGGGTACTCCGATCGAAGTGTCCATGCGTATTCGTGAGCGTCGTAGCCGAAATCGGTAACGGTTCGAATATTATGCCTCTCTTGAGGTAGGGTTATTAAGGAGCTTTTCGTAGACGGCACCCTCGCCGCAAGGCGCAGGGATAACGGCTACGAGAGCATCGGGCTATGGCGCAGCTTGGTAGCGCGCCTGACTGGGGGTCAGGAGGCCGTGGGTTCAAATCCCGCTAGCCCGACCAGCTGAAAAACCCCGACGAAAATTCGTTTTCGTCGGGGTTTTTCATGTTCAATACCCTTGTGCATCCGCCGTTCCATGGCAGGTCGCATGCGCGAGCGTGGTGTGCAGGACGGGGGAGCACCGTCTTTTTAAACTAGATCGGCACGTTGAGTCCCACTTAGTGGCGAATCCTGTGCTGCCGCAGCGGACTTCCGTTCGAATTTGAAAGTTCACTTTTCGGACGGTCGCCCGCAGTCTTTTGCGCAAGTAGTAACGCAGCCTTGCCGAAGGCGCTGAGGAGCAACAGCTGGCCTGCGGCCTTCAGCTACACCTCCGATACCTGCGCAAAATCATGTCTCCGATGATTTCGTCAGTTCCCTGCACCGAGTCAGTGTCGGCTTTGCTGAAGACGATGTTTTCCTACCCGTGGAAAGTGGAAAAGTGTTTCACACGCCGGGACTGAGCGTGCGTCGGCTTCAACAGGATCGGCACATTTTTCCGGGCGACAGCCTGGTTGAGGCTTTTGCCTTGGCCATTAACGCCTATGCCGGAGGCACGGACGTAACTGGCGCAATCGCGACTTTTTGGACCGCAGGATTTCACCCGCCATCCACAAACCCCTTTGGTAGGGCAGCAGTGAAACCTTGGGCCGGCCGTCACCATATCCGGCGAAGCGGAGATCTTGCTTCTGCACGAACCGACTAACCATCTGCCGCCGGAGGTAGTGGAACAGGTGGAAAGCGTATAACTGCATACGCAGGAACCGTCCTCACCGTCACCCACGACCTGTGCTCGCAAGAAAAACTCATGGAGCTCTCCCACGCTCGTAGGCTAACCGTAGGATCAGACGCAGTGCTCATCCCCACTCTAGCGAAACACGTGAGTTCGTTATGCTGCAGTCCGGTGATTCCCGTGGCAACGATGAGAGTTTCCGGTGGAGCTATTTAATTTCGATTTATGCATACTGACTTCGGTAAAGCTGAGAGGCCGTCAAATCGGGCTTGTGTCGACGTTCACAATGGACTTATAGTTAGTGTGCGATATGCGAATCTGATGTTCTATTATCGAACACAAGAGTTTTGAGTCTAAGCGTTCACAGAGAAGTGAGGATGAAGCTGTGCAGTTTCACCACAATGGATATATTTCCGCGGATCCACGGGTCCAGCCAGCAGCCGGAACTGGCCTTAATCGTCCCGAGGAAATGCCCGACGTGATGGATGTGCTGATCGTTGGCGCGGGTCCGGCCGGCATCATCACCGCTGCTCAGCTTTCACAGTTCCCTGATGTCCATACGCGGATTATCGACCGCCGCCCGGGCCGGTTGGAAATTGGCCAGGCCGATGGCATCCAGTCGCGTACCGTCGAAACCTTCCAAGCCTTTGGATTTGCCAAGCACATCACCAACGAGGCTTACATCATCAAGGAGACCACCTTTTGGAATCCTGATCCGGCGAATCCGGAAAACATCATCCGCACTGACCGCACCGCTGATGATCCGACTGGCGTCAGCGAATTCCCGCACCTGGTGGTTAACCAAGCACGAGTTATCGATTATTTCGCCGAGTTCGCTCAAAACTCTCCGGCACGTATCACCCCTGACTATGGCTGGGATTTCAAAGAACTAAAAGTCGAAGACGGCCAGGAATACCCGGTCAAGGTCACCTTGATCGGGTGCGGCGAGGACAACGAAGGTCTTGAGCGAATTGTCCGGGCGAAATACGTGGTCGGTTCTGATGGTGCCCGAAGCAATGTGCGTCGCTCCATCGGCGCCAAGCTCTCTGGTGACAAGGCCAACCACGCATGGGGAGTCATGGACACACTTGGTCTCACCGACTTCCCGGACGTCCGCACCAAATGCGCCATCCACTCCAATGCGGGCTCAATCCTGCTGATTCCACGCGAAGGCGGACAGCTCTTCCGACTGTACGTCGACCTGGGTGAAGTTCCTGAGGGCGACGGCGGTAAGGTTCGCGAGACTCCGCTGGAAGAAATCATCGAGCGCGCGAAGGAGATTTTGCACCCTTACACGCTGGAAGTGAAGGACGTGGCATGGCATAGTGTCTACGAAGTGGGGCACCGTCTCACCGACCGCTTCGATGATGTGCCAGTCGAAGAAATCGGCACCCGCGAACCGCGGGTATTCATTACCGGCGACGCTTGCCATACTCACTCGGCCAAGGCCGGGCAGGGTATGAACGTATCCATGCAGGACGGCTACAACCTCGCGTGGAAGATCGGTTACGTTCTCTCGGGCCAGGGACCGGAGAGCCTGCTGCGCACCTATTCAGCGGAACGCCAGGTCATTGCCAAGAATTTGATTGACTTTGATAAGCAGTGGTCCTCGATGATGGCCGCAATGCCCGAGGAGCTTGAAGGCAAGGAAGGCGTCGCGGAGTTTTACGTACGCACCGCTGAATTCCCTGCAGGCTTCATGACCGAATATGCCCCATCGGAATTGACCGGTTCCAAGGACCACCAGGATTTGGCCAAGGGCTTCCCGATTGGCAAACGCTTCAAATCTGCGGAAGTCATGCGTCTAGGTGACAATAATCCAGTGCACTTGGGCCATCACCACCGTGCCGACGGACGCTACCGAATCTATGTCTTCGCAGATCAGTCTGTACCGGGCACCGAATCAAAGGTGAATGAACTGTCGAAGTGGTTGCTGGAATCGCCAGAGTCGCCCGTTGTTAAGTACACCCACGCTGGCGCTGACATCGACTCACGTTTTGACGTAAAGGTCGTTTACCAGCAGGACTACACCACCTTCAACCACAACGACGCACCGAAGGTGTTCCGTCCGAACTACGGTACGTTTGGGCTGATGGACTACGAAAAGGTCTATGCCGTGCTCGACGGTAACGACATCTACGAGCAGCGTGAGATCTCGCGTGACGGTGCAATCGTCATCGTGCGCCCAGATCAGTATGTAGCCAATGTTCTTCCACTAGATGCTCGCACGGAGCTGGCAACGTCCTTTGATGGTGTCTTGCTCCCGCAAAACTAGCCTCTCACGTTAGCCGATTGCCCTGTCACGCATTCTTGTGGCAGGGCAACTGTTTTGACCGGCGGAATATCTGAGGGTAATTTGTCGTTCTCTTTGGGTAGGACGTATCCCTAGAGGAGGACCCATGGAATTCAAATTCGATCTTCAACAAGTCTCGGAATCCGAGATGGCCTGTGTTGACGGCGTCTGTTTTGTTCCGCCGACGAAAGCAACGGATGAAGCTACTGAGCCAGCTGCTCACGGATAAAGTCACGTAGCACTATTGCGTGGTTGATTTCCATATTTTTGGCTGCGTAGACGAAGGTGACGACCGGTCGGGCTTCGACAAGTTCTAAGAACTCATCGACAGCAGGATTCTGGTTGAGCTCTTGACGATAATGCTCCGCAAATTCCGGAAACCTATCTGCATCGTGGTGCCACGCCTTACGCAGTTCGCTAGAGGGTGCGATGCTTTTTGTCCACCGGTCCAGGTTGAGTACTTCTTTAGTCTGTCCTCGAGGCCACAGCCGATCAACCAAGATTCGGTAGCCGTCAGATTCTTCAGCAGCTACGTAGGCACGTTTAAGCCGTATTTCAGTCATTCTTCTTCTTCCTAGTCCCTTGGTCTGAGTCACGAGCTGTGGCGTCTAGCGGTGCGTTCGGCTGCGCTGCCAAATTCCGGATGCGTGCGCCCTGCCGACGGAAGACCAGCCAGATGATGACGAGCACCAATGCGGTGACCGCTGCGCTGATGGCACCAACCAGGCTGGCCCCGCCGAACCAAGTTGCGCCGGTATTCAAGATGGCCTGTGCTTTCCGTGCCGGATCCGAGGGATTCCAGAAGATTCCAAGGGTAAGCCAATTAGGTAAAGCGAGAACCACTGCGAATATTGCGATTGACCCGCGCAACCGCCAGCTCAACTTGCGGTAATGAACCTGCGAAAGAACGAGAAGCGGAATTAACGTGAAAACGAAGCCAATGGAGAATCCTGAAATCCAGCCTCCCGTGGCGGAACCTGCATTATGGCTGGAAATCTTAGTCGCCCACCAAACAGGCAGGAAAATCGTAGCGATCGCGTAAATTACTAGCAGGGTGAGAAGCGAAATTACGCCTAGGAGCAATCGAACTTTCCAATTCGAGCGTAGGTTGAGAGTCGTGGCTTCATTGCTTGTTATGCCGCTGGCAATGCCCGTTTTCTCTTCCATGCAGGAATCATTGCACGTTTGAGCATACCGAGCATCAAAAATTTGTAATATCGTGTTATCTCTTGGGCGCTGAGTAGGCTAATCTGGAGATAGTCTGGTGTAAACCATTGATTACCCGTTTACCTAAAGGTCGTCAAGCGCGAGCTTGAGAGCAAATTTTCTTGGAGGACCCCAAATGTCTGAACATGGGCCGGTTGACCCGCATATCGAGTCTGCCTCCGAAACGACCAATATCTCCTTGCCGGCGGCTCACAAGTCTGCAGAACCATCGGTAATCTATCCCTTGTCGGATGATGAGCGTACTGCGGTCGCAGCTCTTCCTGCAGGATCCGCCTTGTTGATTGCCCATACCGGGCCAAACAAAGGTGCGCGCTTCTTGTTGGATACTGATTCTAATATCGCTGGTCGTCACCCGGATGCCGATATTTTCCTAGACGATGTGACTGTTTCCCGTCGTCATGCAAAATTTGAGCGCGTTGGCCAGGGATTTACGCTCAGCGACATTGGGTCGCTAAATGGAACCTATATTAACGGTGATCGTATCGACTCGGTGACTCTAGCCAATGCCGTACAGGTGCAGATCGGTAAATTCCGGCTCAACTTCTACCAGAGCGTTCCAAACGTTTAAGCTAGGTACTGCACTAGTTTCCTGGTGGCCTGCGGTTCGGGCTAACTTTCAACACAACAATTTGAGGAGCCTCTCCTTTGCCACTCTTTGATGCAGCCCGTAGCCCACGACTCGAGGCAGTCCGCCACGAGAACGTGAGAGCGGCAGCACTGAACATTGGCGAAGTGCTTTCCGAGCTAAAAGATGAGTTTCCTCGTGTCACTGCCTCCAAGATTCGTTTCTTAGAAGACAAAGGTTTGATTATTCCGCAACGCACTTCCGCGGGATATCGGAAATACACGGCTTCAGATGTCAGCCGACTGCGCTTTATCCTCTCAGTCCAGCGGGATCAATACCTGCCATTGAAGGTCATCAAGGATCACCTCGACGCGATCGATCGTGGGGAAGCTCCTGCAGCGCTTCCAGGAGGTGCCCCGGTAGCACCGCAAGCGGTTAACAGCGAGATGGCTGAAGCAATCGATCGGCATTCCCGTCCGGTGTCCCTAGCTGAGTTGTGTGGGCTGACCGGTGCGAGCGAGGAATTGGTTGCCGAATTAGTTAAGTTCGGTTTGATTGAACCGGAATCGGATCGGTTTGATTCACATAGCGTACGAGTCACGAAGTCTGCCGTAGAGCTCGCCAATCACGGAATTGAACCGCGTCACCTGCGCCAGTTCCGTACGGCTGCCGAGCGCGAATTCTCGCTCATCGAATCTATCATTGGCGCGGACTTGAAAAAGCTACAAGTTTCCGCGCGTGCTAGAGCCGCTGAGGAGGCCCAAGAAATATCTCGTCAGTGCCTTGAACTGCATGAGGCCTTGGTGCAGCGTGCGATTTCACAACTTGATCGCTAGGCTGAGATCAGCAACGAGTTCGCAACACTAGGGGGAGTCCATGCTTGAACTAGAGTTTGCCGGGATTCGAATCCAGCTTCCTTCGAACCAGCCACTTTTGCTGCTAAAGCGCCATGAACAGAATCTCTATCTTCCGCTGTGGATTGGTGCGCCCGAAGCCTCTGCGATAGCCATGTCTGAACAGGGTCTAACCCCACCTAGGCCGATGACTCACGATCTGCTGATCAACTTGCTGGAAGCGCTCGAAGTGAGCCTGCAAAGAGTTGAAATCGTCTCGGTGCAAAACGCAATCTTCACTGCGGAACTCGTCCTCTCAAATGGCAAACGTGTGGATTCAAGATCCTCGGATGCCATTGCCTTAGCAGTGCGCGCTCAGTGTCCGATTTTTTGCACCGAAGAAGTCATGGAATCTGCTGGGGTTGCCATTGAAATTGAATCCGAAGACGAAGAGTTGCCCGAAGAGCAAATGCGGGAATTCAGGGAGTTTCTGGACAATATAGATCCCGAGGATTTCTCCGCGTAGCCGCTTGGCAGCCAGCAAAAGCGACACGCCTTAAAGTTAAGCTTGAAGGTCTTTGACCAAAGCCCCATATAGCCGTACCGTCGAAGCATAGGGAAAATTCCTGTTGACCGATTATTGGTTCGCCATCACTCGCACCTATCAGTCGCTTGAAGCTCTCTAATCTCTCACTGGAATTTGCTTAAACACTAGGAGTATTTGGATGGAGTCTAGCCAGACCGGTCCTCGTCTTGGGACCAACGGTGGCGTTCAGCGATCCAATACTCAAGGCTTGCTCTTCACCGATGATCTACCTGAACTGGATGAACATGCTGGTTACCGGGGACCTATAGTGTGCAAGGCGGCCGGGATTACCTACCGCCAGCTAGATTACTGGGCCCGTACAGGTTTGGTTGAACCGGCAGTGCGTGGCGCCAAAGGCTCGGGCACGCAGCGGCTTTACTCCTTTCGCGATATTCTGGTCTTGAAAGTTGTCAAACGACTTTTGGACACAGGGGTTTCTTTACAGCAAATTCGGACTGCAGTGAGCCACCTTCGCGAACGTGGAGTTGAAGATCTGGCGCAAATTACTTTGATGAGTGACGGCGCATCGGTATACGAATGCACGAGTGCCGACGAAGTAATCGATCTGGTTCAGGCTGGACAAGGTGTCTTCGGCATTGCTGTGGGTCGCGTCTGGCGCGAAGTCGAAGGATCATTGGCGGCGCTTCCTTCTGAAAGTACTAGCGACCAATTGGCTACAGACGAGCTCTCTGCGCGCCGTGCCGCAAAGGCCGCTCGGAACGTCGGCTAAATACTTTATTAGAAACAAAAAGCTTCGGCTCTAAGCAACTTTTCCAAGTGCTTAGAGCCGAAGCTTTTTACGTTTAAGTGGCGTCTCTAGATGTTTGGCGTGGGCGCAGCCGACATGAGTTCCTTGAGCAGCGCATCGAACTGGCCGAGCATAGGAGCAGTCGCCTTACTTGGCCACTGATGCACCGAGTAAGCGGCGCCCTGGATCTGCTGCCACTCCGGGTGCTCAGGAATTTCCGGTTTCACCATTGAGTCGCCGAACATTTGGCGCATTTCGTTGAGACGGAATGTATGCTCTGCGGAGTCTTTACGCACCCGGTTCGCGACAACACGTACGGGGCCCAGCGATGGAGCGAATTCTCGGCGGAATAGTTCCAACGCACGCTGGGTGCGCTCGGTTCCTGCGACGGAGAATAAGCTTGGCTCGGCAACGAGCAAAAGTTGATCTGACGCGCTCCATGCCATGCGGGTTAGTCCGTTGAGCGAAGGTGGGCAGTCGATCAGAACGAGCTGGTAACCACTAGTACGGCTCAACAGCTGGGACAAACGACGTAAGTCACGAGTGCGTAAATCCGGACGGTCATAAATTCCGGTAAAGGCATCGCCGACGGCAACGTCTAGTACTGGAATACGTGTACGCGATTTCTTTTCGGCCGCTTTGGACTGCCATGCGCTTGCTGCGACATTGTCCTGAAGGCGTGCACGGCGAACGTTCTTGAGCATATGCCCAATTGGCTGCTTACCGTTTACTCGTACTCCCAAGCCAGTGCTCGCGTCCGCGTGCGGATCTAAGTCGATCACGAGCGTCGGAATTCCGGCTGCGAGTGCTGCTGAGGCCAATCCGAGTGTTACGGAGGTTTTTCCTACGCCACCCTTGAGGCTGCTGATGCTCACTACATGCACGGACCAGACCACGCCTTTCACTGTTCGCTGATTATGTGTCCCACCGAATATTTAGTCTCCCTTTATCATAGTGTGCCGAGCGGTATTTCCCCGACTCCGCAACGTGGGATTTTTAGCACGAATGTACCTATGCCAAAAAGTCCCATAAACCGATTGGGTAATTTTGTGGTCAGACCACATGGTGAAATGTTTGGTAATTGTGCACCCGGTCACGGTAGGGTATCCACAGCAGCGGTTAAAAATATCCGCTATGCGAAGCCCAGCACCCGGGTAATACGCGATGACGCGTCCGCTAAGGACACGAATCCGAACCCAAACGGGTGTGATGAATCGATGTAGGGAAAATATGTTTGAGAAGATCTTGGTCGCCAACCGCGGTGAGATTGCAATTCGTGCTTTCCGCGCTGGATACGAACTCGGTGCCAAAACCGTTGCCGTCTACCCATATGAAGACCGAAACTCGATCCACCGGCAGAAGGCTGGAGAGGCCTACCAGATTGGCGAAGAGGGACACCCCGTTCGCGCTTACCTGGACATTGACGAAATCATTCGCGTCGCCAAAGAAGCCGGCGCAGATGCTATTTACCCAGGTTACGGTTTCCTCTCGGAAAACCCAGACCTTGCACGCAAGGCTGCAGAAAACGGCATTAAGTTCATTGGTCCAAAGGCGGACGTACTTGAACTAGCAGGTAATAAGGTCGCAGCGCTCAAGGCTGCACGAAAGGCCGGCATTCCCGTACTGGAATCCTCGGAGCCAAGCGACGACGTGGACTTCCTGCTGGCCGAAGCCGACCGCATCGGTTTCCCAATCTTCGTCAAGGCTGTTGCCGGTGGCGGTGGGCGCGGTATGCGACGAGTGGACAAGCGCGAAGATTTGCCAGAGCTGATGGGCGCTGCAATGCGCGAAGCCGGAACGGCTTTCGGCGATCCAACGGTATTCCTAGAGCAGGCTGTACTTCGTCCGCGTCACATTGAAGTTCAGATCCTCGCCGATGAACATGGCAACGTGGTCCACCTGCACGAGCGTGATTGCTCCTTGCAGCGTCGTCACCAGAAGGTTGTGGAGATTGCTCCCGCTCCAAACCTCGATGATTCGATCCGGCAGGCTCTATTCCGCGATGCCGTGAAGTTCGCTAAGACTCTGGGATACCAGAACGCCGGTACCGTCGAATTCTTGGTGGATACCGTCGGTGAACGCGCCGGACAGCACGTGTTCATCGAAATGAACCCACGCATCCAGGTGGAGCACACGGTGACTGAAGAGGTCACAGATATCGACTTGGTCCAGGCGCAGATGCGTATTGCTTCCGGGGAAACCCTGAGTGACCTCGATATCAGCCAGGACACCATTCAGGTTCGTGGTTGGGCCATCCAGTCCCGTATCACGACCGAGGATCCAGCTAACGGATTTCGTCCGGACGTC
>DNHA01000197.1:13950-14102 GCA_003486025.1 Micrococcaceae bacterium
GACGGCGGCACGATTTACACCGGTGCTGAAGTTTCACCGCACTTTGACTCGATGCTGGTCAAGCTCACCTGCCGTGGCCGCGATTACGCCACTGCCGTGGCACGTGCCCGCCGAGCGCTCGCTGAATTCCGCGTGCGTGGTGTAGCGACCAA